>JBIHZY010000022.1:0-14273 GCA_044240185.1 Solirubrobacteraceae bacterium | reverse complement strand
GAAGCGCGAGCGACCTTCATCGAGCTCACGCACGACGAGCAGCGTCCACTTGGCGCAGACGATGTCAGCGGTCCTACAGACGGGGCATTCGGGATCAATAGCCACCCGACCACTTTACCAAGTGAAGTGACGCCGCAGTGGCGTTTGCCTT
The DNA here is from genome assembly GCA_044240185.1 of Solirubrobacteraceae bacterium. Classification (GTDB taxonomy): domain Bacteria; phylum Actinomycetota; class Thermoleophilia; order Solirubrobacterales; family Solirubrobacteraceae; genus F1-60-MAGs163. Next base: position 14,122 of record JBIHZY010000022.1, on the reverse strand, counting down.
GCGTGCTCAGGCTACGTCGCGGAGCTTCTGTGCTTCGGCCAGCGACTGCAGCTTCTTCAGCGACTGGTTTTCGATCTGGCGGATCCGCTCGCGCGTGACGTTGAAGGTGCGGCCAACTTCGTCGAGGGTGCGTGGGTGTTCGCCACCGAGTCCGTAACGGAGCTCAAGCACGCGGCGCTCGCGGTAGGAAAGATTCTCAAGCGCTTCACGCAGCGCCTCTTTGGTCAGGACCTCTGCGGCGCGCTCGTAAGGAGACTCGGCCCGCTCGTCGGCGATGAACTGACCGAACTCGGACTCTTCTTCGTCACCAACCGGCTTCTCGAGCGAGACAGGCGCCTGAGCTGAACGCTTGATCTGATCAACCTCTTCGGGATCGATGCCCGTTACTGCGGCGATCTCTTCCGGCGTAGGTTCGCGGCCCAGCTCGGTTACTAGCTTGCGCTCGGCGCGGCCGATCTTGTTGAGCTTCTCAACGACGTGAACGGGGATGCGAATTGTGCGCGCCTTGTCAGCCAGTGCGCGGGCGATCGCCTGACGGATCCACCAGGTCGCGTAGGTCGAAAACTTGAATCCCTTGCGGTAATCGAACTTCTCGGCTGCGCGGACGAGGCCGAGCGTCCCTTCTTGGATCAGATCAAGGAACGGCAAGCCTTGGTTGCGGTAGTTCTTCGCGATCGAAACGACGAGGCGCAGGTTCGACTCAACCATTTTGTGCTTGGCGTCAAGGTCGCCGCGTTCGATCTTCTTCGCCAAGTCAACCTCTTCCTGGGCGGTCAGCAGGCGGACCTTGCCGATGTCCTTGAGGAAGAGCTGCAGCGAATCGGTCGTCATGTCCGGGCGCAGGTCGATCGCAGCCTTGGCGCGGCGGCGGCCACGCTTGTCAGGGGCGCGCTCGACCTGAGTGGTTGGCGCCGACGGATCATCTTCGATCAGTTCGATCTCCTGGCTTTCGATCCAGGTCTTCAGCTCTTCGCGATCTGAATCATCAAGGTCGAGCTCGGCGGTGGCGCTAGCGATGTCGGCGTGCGAGAGCACTCCGGTCTGCGCGCCGCGGGCTACAAGCGTCTTGATTTCGTCCAGTTCCTGAAACTCAGTGACGGTCATGGCATCCGTTTCGTACTCGAAGGATCATCTACACCCGGCAGCGCCGGGGCCCTGATGACAGTAGAAGATCGACACTGAGACTCCCCCCGGCGAGCGATCAAACGACTGTGCAGAGCCTCCAGAGTACCGCCGTCGGAGTAATCGTGGCGAAGATTTACACGCTAAATCCCGCATCTTTGTTTCGTGCGTGGCAGAATGAGCCTATGCAGCCTTCAGAGCCACAGGATCCGACGACCGAAAAGGACGTCCTGACGAACCTTCCACGCAGCCGTCGCCAGCGCCCAAGCGTGCGCCGTGATGCAGCGAGAATGTCACAGGCGAGCGCCAAGACTGAGGCCAAAGCTTCCGCCGCAATCGGTGGTTCGCCGGCCAAGCAGGCGCCGAAGCTGGAGCAGGTCCTCGATCTGCCGGCAGTAGAACCAGCGCGCCGCAGCTCAGTCCCTCGAGCCGGCTACGCCACGCCAAACCACGCCAAAAGCTTCGGCAACGCTGACCCCGCCGGACTGCTGACCGAGCTGACGCGCGCTGCGCTGCGGCTGCTCCCTGGCTAGCTGAGCCCGCCACTACAGCCCCTCCCCTTCCTGCTGCTGCTTGCTGTACCCTTTAGGGCGTAATGCCGAACCGCCTGACGCCATGCGTGAGGCGGACGGGGGACCCAATGCGAGCCTTGGCTCGCTGGGGCGAATCGGACAACGGATGTCTGTAGGGCCGCTCGTTTGGCCCGAGCCCGTCAGCTCACCTCGTAGGCCACCAACGAGACAAGAACAAGATCCGCTTTACGTACCGACATCTACTTTCCGTACCGGCCGCAGCCTTGCTGCTCGCGGGCTTCGCTGCGCCTGCGCTGGCACAAGGCTCAGGCGGAATCGAAGCCAGCGACTCGCTACTGAACGCCAAACCGTCAACGCTCGGGAGTCCGGTGTCGCTGACGGGGATGCTCGCCGGCAGCGGATCGGGCCGCAGAGCTGAGATCCAGATTCAAGGCCGATCAGGGGCCTGGCTAACGGTTGCCCGCGGACCGGCTGCCCGTGACGGCAGCTTCAAGCTTTCGTGGCGCGCACCGAAGAGTGGCCGCTTTCTCGCACGCGCCGTGACGGCGGGAGCTCATAAGAGCGAACTGGCTGCGACAGCGACGACCGTGATCACGGTCCACAACAAGACTCAGGCCACCTGGTATGACCAAGCCGGAACAACGTCGGCCTGCGGCGTGAAGCTGCGCAAGACGACACTCGGCGTTGCCCACAAGACGCTCCCCTGCGGCACGAGGCTGGACTTCAGCTTCCGCGGTAAGTCGATCACCATCCCCGTGATCGACCGCGGCCCTTTCGTCAACGGAGTCAGCTACGACCTGACGATCGAGGTCGCAAGGCGGCTTGGCTTCGTGAACACCGGGCGCGGCGCCGTTGGCGTGCTGCGCAGCGGCACAAAGTTGTCGAAGCTGAGCGCCGCGCAGCTGCCCGGCGCGATTCCCGCCGCGAGCTAGGTCGAGCGTGGCCGACGAGCCGCTCAACATCGCGCAGGCTCAAGCGCTGATCGCCGGCTTCAGCAGCCTTCTTCCTGCCGAGACCACGGCCGTCGACGACGCGCTGGGCTTGGTGCTCGCCGAGCAGGTGATCGCGAGCGGCGACGTGCCGAGCCGCGCCAACAGCGCGATGGATGGCTTTGCGGCACGCTCCGGCGAGGCGGGCCGCACGCTGCGCGTGATCGGCGAATCGCGCGCCGGGCACCCCTCCGATGTGACTGTCGGAGACGGCGAAGCGGTAAGGATTTCAACCGGCGCGGTGATGCCTGAGGGCGCCGACGCGGTCGCGCCGATCGAGGTCGTCGAGGACGCAGGTTCGAACGTGACCTTGCTGGAGCAGCTAAGCGCCGGGCGCAACGTGCGCCTCGCTGGCGAAGACCTGCGCGCCGGCGACGCGGTCCTTGCTCCGGGCCGCGAGCTTGGGCCAGCCGAGCTGGGAATCGCCGTTGCCGCCGGCCGCGCCGAACTGCAGTGCGTGCGCCGCGCCCGCGTGGCAGTGATCGCCACCGGCGACGAACTGCGCGAACCGGGCGCAGAGCTGGCTCCGGGAGAGCTACACGACTCCAACTTGACGACGCTGCAAGCACTTGTCCGAGCGGCCGGCGCAGAGGTAGTGCTCGCCAGCCACGTCGGCGACGACCCGGCCGCAACGATGAGCCGCTTCGCCGAGGCGCTTGATCAAGCCGACCTCGTCGTCTGCTCCGGCGGCGTCTCAGTTGGGCCCCACGACCACGTCAAAGGTGCCTTCATCGAGCTTGGAGTCGAAGAGCGCTTCTGGCGCGTGGCGCTGCGCCCCGGGCGACCAACATGGTTCGGCAGTAGCGAGGCGAAGCTCGTCTTTGGACTGCCTGGCAACCCGGTTTCAGCGATCGTCACCTTCCTACTCTTCGCAGCTCCGGCGCTGCGCGCTATCCAAGGCCGCTCGCCGCAAGCGACGAGCAGTGCCACGCTGGGGGAAGCGATCGCCCGCCATCCCGACCGCGACGAATGCGTGCGCGTGCGTCTTGACGGCGGCGAGGTATTCGCTACCGGCCCGCAGGGTTCGCACATCCTCAGCTCGGTGGCGCTGGCCGACGCGCTAGCGGTAATCCCGCGCGGCGAAGGATCGCTCGCCGCCGGCAGCCCAATCGAACTGCTCTCGCTCAAGCCCTAAGCGACTTCGAGGTAGGCGACAACGCGGTTAGTTAGCGCCGTCAGCGCTGGCGCCGCATCATTGATTGCTAGCGGCCGCTCAAGCAGAAGTTGATCGAGTTCAGCGCCGAGCGCCGGATCGGTGTGTGAGACAAGTCGCGCGGCAGCTTGCGCTGCGCGACGCGTTGCCAACGGGTCAAGCGTCCAAATCGCCTCGAAGCGGCGGTCGAGGTCGTCGTCAGCGCCAGGCTCGGTGACCCCATGCTGCTCCCAGGCCAGCAGGCATGCGCAATAACCGGGTGCATCGACGACGACCGCCCATTCGTTGCCGAGCGCGTCCTCAGGAGCTAGCGGAATCTCAACTGGCCCACCCTTGGGCGAGCGTTCGACCTCAAAGTCGGCGAAGACGACCGCGGCATCGGCCTGCTTGGCGAGTTGCCGGTAACGCGGCTCAACGGCGCGGTAAAACGATTCGTGCTGAAAGGCGCCGACCAGAACCGGCGCCGCCGCACTAGCCAGCGTCTCGTGCTCGATCGCGCGGCTCAGCGCCATCAGCGTTGACTTGCGCAGAATCTGCGGCCGCACGTCACGACCGGAGGAGGCGACAGCGGCGTAAAGCGAAGGGCGATCAGAGAGACTGCCGTCTTCGATCGCGCGTTCGATCGCCGAGGCGATTGAAAGTCCGCGGTGACGGTAAGCCTGGACGCGGCGTAGCGCCTCTACGTCTTCAGCGCTGTAGCTGCGGTAACCATTGGAGCTGCGCTGAGGCTTGGGAAAGCCGTAGCGCTGCTCCCACATGCGTAATGTTCCCGAAGCAATGCCGCTCTGCTCGGCAACGTCTTTAATGGCTAGATCATTCATCGAATTAGTTTGCAGGGGAAGCTTTCCGGCCTCCCCCACAGCTCTTGAATACGGAGCGTCCGCCTAGATAGGTCATCCTTGAACTGAATCCTGCACGTACCTGTCACATGGACACTCACAAATCACAGTCAATCTTGCTGACCGGCGCGACCGGCGCGGTCGGCGGCGCGCTGCTGCCAAAGCTGCTCGAAAGCGGCCACCGGGTAAAGGCGTTGGTGCGCAACCCGGCGCAGGCTTCGCTCGGCGACATTGAGGTCGTCGAGGGTGACGTGCTCAGCGGCGCAGGGCTCGACGCCGCAGTCGAAGGCGTAGATGTTGCCTACTACCTGATCCATTCGATGGGCCGTTCACCGGGCGACTTTGAGCTAAACGACCGGATCGGCGCAGAGAACTTCGCTAGGGCTGCAGAGCGGGCCGGCGTGCGGCGGATCGTCTACCTCGGCGGGCTGCCTCCTTCCGGCGGTGGCTCAGCGCACCTTTCGAGCCGCGCCGAGGTTGCCGAGATTCTCGCGACCGGCGTTCCCGAACCGGTTCACGCCCGCGCCGCGATGGTGATCGGCGCCGACAGCGCTTCGTTCACGATGCTCAGCCAACTCGTTCACCGCCTGCCGCTGATGGTCGGCCCGAAATGGATCGATACGCGCACTCAGCCGATCGCCGCCGATGACGTGACAAACGCGCTGGGGGTACTGGCCGACTTCACAGCCCCTCCGGCCGACGTTGAGCTCGGCGGAGCTGAGATCGTCAGCTACCGCCAGATGATGGATCGCTTCGCGCGGCTCGAAGGCCGCCGTGAGCCGCTAATCATCCCCGTGCCTGTGCTCTCGCCGCGACTCTCCTCGTACTGGGTTCGTTTCGTCACCAGCGTCGAACCGGCGCTGGCGCGGCCGCTGATCGACGGGCTCAAAGAAGAGATGATCGTGCGCACGCCGCCGCCGGCCGGGATCAACGACAGCCCGATGGACTTTGACCAAGCCGTTGAGCGGGCGATGCAGGAGAGCGCCAGCTAAACCGGATGAGCAATTTCCTGATAATTGTTGAGACGCTGGCTGTGATCGCTGGCCTGGTTCTGCTGGCGCTGGCTCTCGTGGCGCTCGGAACAAAACTGATCAGCCGCCAGAGCAAGGTTGGCGCGGTTGAAATCGGCGCGCTTCAGGACTCAACACACAGCGACCAGCGTGGCGCCGTGCGGTCGGTTCAATCGGCCGACCTGCAGATCAATTCGCAGACGCTTGAGGCGATCTGGACGCCGATGAATCTTGAGCGCCTCGCGCGCACCTATTGGCGCTTCCTGACGCGCTGCACGCTCGGGCTAATCCGAATTCAGTACACCGATGAGGAGCGCTTCGTCGTCTTCATTCGCAGACCGTTCGTGCTGCTCGCCTTCCGCAAACCCGAATACGAGATGGATGATCTTCGCGGCATTGTGCGATGGAAGATCGAGCGGGGCGTGCTGGTAGCCGCGCCAGGCATTGACGGCGATGGATACCTCGAGATCGACGTTGCTCGCAGGCCTGGCGCGAAGCCCGAGATGAGCACGCTTCACGTTGATGTCGAGATCGCTAATTACTACCCGCGGATCGCCGCCTCAATCGCTCAATGGGTCTACGCGGCGACGCAGTCGAAGATCCACGTGCTCGTCTGTTACGCCTTCCTGCGCTCAATCGCCCGCGGCGACCTCGCCGAATCGAAGGCGGCGCGCTTTGCGCCGGTTGACCAGTTGCCAGCGCCGAGCGGCCCACGCCCGCGCGACCGCGCCGTCAGAGGCAGCGACAGCGCCACCGCCCCAAGTGGCTAGCGCGAAATGAAGGGCGTAAAGAAGTCAAATTTGCCGAGCAAAGATTGTGCGACGTGCGGGCGCCAATTCGTGTGGCGCAAGAAATGGGAGCGGGACTGGGAATCGGTCAAATACTGCAGCGACCGCTGTAGTAAGGGTGGCCGCAGCCGCTAACCAGCAGCGATTGGCGGGGCTAGCCGGTCATTTCGCGCATCTTCGCGCGATTGTGGCGCGCCGCTACGCGGCGAACAGTTCCCGAGCTTGAGCGCATCACGATCGACTCGGTCGAGGCGACGCCACGGCCCTCGTAGCGAACGCCCTGGAGCACGTCGCCATCGGTCACGCCGGTCGCCGAGAAGAAGCAATCGTCACCGCGGACGAGGTCGTCCTGCGTCAGCTGGCGTTCAAGGTCATAGCCGGCGTCGAGCGCGGCCTTGCGCTCGTCTTCGTTGCGCGGCCACATCCGGCCGATCAGCGCGCCGCCGGTCGCCTTCAGCGCAGCCGCTGAGATCACGCCTTCCGGCGTGCCGCCGACGCCCCAGAGCAGGTCGACCGGTGAGCGGTCGCTAACGGCCAGCAGCGCAGCGCTTACGTCACCGTCGCTGATTAGCCGCACGCGCGCGCCGGCGCCGCGGATCTTTTCGATCTGTTCCTGGTGGCGCTCACGGTCAAGCACGACGACTGTCACGTCGCCGATCTCAATATTGCGTCGCTCGGCGATCAGTGCGCAGGTCTCAGTTACCGGGCGATCAAGGTCGAGCAGGTCGCCGATGTCGCTGGCGCCGGCCATCTTCTCCATGTAGACGCAAGGGCCTGGATCGAACATCGTGCCGCGGGGAGAGACTGCGATTACCGCCAGAGCGTTCGGCATTCCCTTCGCCGTTAGCGTCGTGCCTTCGAGCGGGTCGACGGCGATGTCGACCTGCGGCTCTGACCCGTCACCAACCTTCTCACCGTTGTAGAGCATCGGCGCTTCGTCCTTCTCGCCTTCACCGATCACGACGAGGCCATCCATCGAAACCGTTGAGAGAACCTGGCGCATTCCGTCAACAGCGGCCTGATCGGCGGCCAGTTTGTCGCCCATCCCGATAAGTCGTGCGGCCGAGAGTGCTGCGGCCTCGGTGACGCGCACCAGTTCAAGGGCGAGATTTCTGCCGGGTGAGAGATGCGGATCTGACATCAGCGGTTACACCAAAATACGTCAAGCGACCATACCGCGGCGGCGCATGCCACGGCGTTGCGGCCATGCTAGGCCCAGCCTCTCAGCAACGGGGGTGCGATCTGCCGCCTATCGGCGGCGAGAATCGCTAGCTTTGGCGCTATGGAACCCCTCGTTCATGACGGAACACTGCACGGCAGCGCTTACCCACCGATCGCCGACTACGCATTTCTTTCCGACTGCGAGTCAATCTGCTTGATCGCCCCGAGCGGCCGCGTTGAGTGGATGTGTCTGCCAAGGATGGACGGGCCGTCGGTATTCGGCGCGATGCTCGACCGTGACGCAGGAGGCTTCCGCATTTCTCCCGGCGACCAGCGCGTGCCAGCCGGCCGTCGCTACCTGCCGGGAACAATGATTCTTGAGACGACTTGGGCCACGCGCACGGGCTGGGTAGTGGTTCAGGATGTGCTGCTGGTGGGCCCTTGGCACCATGACTCTGAGCGCTCTACGACGCACCGCCGCTCTCCTACTGACACCGACGCCGACCACGTGCTACTTCGGACGATGCGCTGCATCAACGGCCACGTCGAGATGCAGATGGAATGCGAACCAAAGCTCGAGTACGGCCGCATCCCCGTTCAGTGGGATTACGCCAGCGAAGGCTACGGCGTCGGCGTTGCTTCGGCCGAGGGTGAGGACTTGAAGCTGACGCTGACGACCGATCTGCGGCTCGGCTTTGAGGGTGGCCGCGCCCGAGCGCGCACGACCCTGCACGAGGGCGACACGGCCTTCGTCGCACTGAGTTGGACCGAACACGAAGCGCCGGCAAGCTTTGACGAGGCCTACCGCCGCCTCACCTTCACGGCCGACTTCTGGCACGACTGGCTGGCACACGGCGAATTCCCCGACCACCCATGGCGCACCTACCTGCAGCGCAGCGCGCTGACGCTAAAGGGGCTGACCTACGCACCAACTGGAGCGATGGTCGCGGCCGCAACAACCTCCCTGCCGGAGACCCCCGGAGGCGAGCGCAACTGGGATTACCGCTACTCCTGGATCCGCGACTCAACCTTCATGCTCTGGGGGCTTTATTCGCTCGGCTTCGCTCAGGAGGCCGGCGATTACTACTACTTCATTGAGGACCTCGTCGCCGGTGATCGCGACCTGCAAGTTCTTTACGGAATCGGCGGAGAGCGCGAGCTTGAGGAGAGCACGCTCGACTATCTCGACGGCTACGAGGATTCAAAACCTGTCCGGATTGGCAACGGCGCCTACAACCAGAAGCAGCATGACGTTTGGGGTGCGCTGCTCGATTCGATCTACATCCACACCAAGAACCGTGACCAGCTGAGCGATTCGGCTTGGCCAATCATCGTCAACCAGGTTGAGCGCGCGATCGAAAACTGGAAAGAACCCGATCGCGGCATCTGGGAGGTGCGCGGTGAGCCGCAGCACTTTGTCTCATCGAAGGTCTTCTGCTGGGTCGCCTGCGACCGCGGTGTCCGCCTCGCTGAACTACGCAACGACCAGGAGCGGATTGAGCGCTGGCAGGCCGCCGCAAATGAGATCCGCGAAGACATCCTCGCCAACGGCATCGACCCTGAGAAGAACCGCTTTGTCCAGGCCTATGGCTCAACTGCGCTAGACGCGGCGCTGCTGCTGGTGGCGCTGTTCCGCTTCCTCCCCGCCGACGACGAGCGAATTCGCAACACCGTGCTGGGGATCGCCGACGAGCTGAGCGAGGACGGCTTTGTGCTCCGCTACCGCGTCGATCAGACCGATGACGGCCTCAGCGGCGAGGAGGGCACATTCACAATCTGCTCCTTCTGGATGGTCTCAGCGCTGGTTGAGATCGGCGAGCTCGACCGCGCTCGCGAGCTTTGCGAGAAGCTGCTCTCGTTCTCAAGTTCGCTCTCGCTATACGCCGAGGAGCTCGACGCTAAGACCGGTCGCCACCTCGGCAACTTCCCTCAGGCCTTCACGCACCTCGCTCTGATCAACGCCGTGATGAAGCTGATCAGCGCCGAAGAGGCAATCAACGCTGCCAACGAAGAGCTAGACGCCGAGCGTCCCCTCGAACAGGTGACAGGCGAGCAGCCGGCGATTGAACCGGCCGCAGAAGAGCGCGGATGAGCCAGTTCAAAGTGCAACGATGCGACGACGCCGAGGAGGCCTCGCAGCTAACGGCGGCAACGATCACAAAGATGATTGAAGAGGCGATCAGCGCCCGCGGCGAAGCCCACTTCGCCTGCTCAGGCGGCAACACGCCCGACCGCACCTACCAGATCCTCAAGGATTCGCTCGGCAACGGCGATGGCGTTCACCTTTGGCTGGCAGACGAGCGCTGCGTTGGCCCGGAGGACCCACAGGCCAACTCGCTGCTGCTGCAGCAGACGCTGGAGCTGCCAGGAGCGACACTCCACCGCGTCAAAGGTGAGCTAGGCCCGGGCGCCGCCGCCACCGACTACTGCGAGCAGCTCGGCGATACGCAGCTCGACGTCGTGCTGCTGGGCCTTGGCCCCGACGGCCACACGGCCTCACTCTTCCCCGGCCACCCGGAGCTTGAAATGACCGGAGCGCGGGCGATCCCGGTAGTTAATTCGCCGAAGCCTCCGCCGGAGCGCGTGAGCCTTTCACTGCCGACGCTCTCCGAGATCACAGACATAGTTCTGCTCGTCACCGGCGCTGGCAAGGCAGACGCCTTGGCCTTGACGCTCGGCGAGCCCGGGCCGCAGGCACCCGCCTCGCTGCTGCCAGCAGACCGCATGACGCTGATCGCTGACGCCGCGGCGCTCGGCGAAAGCGACTAGCTAACCAATCTCAGGATGACCTCGACGTCTACACGCGCAGAGCCTGGGGCGCTGCCTGATCTGCTCCGGCGCACGAGGGAGCGCACGCTAGAGCTGACAGCAGCGATCAGCGACGAAGACCTAGAGCGACAGATCGACCCGATCATGAGTCCGCTGGTTTGGGACATCGCTCACATCGCGGCCTACGAAGACCTTTGGCTGGTCCACCGCGGCGGCGGAAAGCCGTTGCTACGGCCTGACTTAGCCGCGCTCTACGACGCCTTTGAAACGCCGCGCGCCGTCCGTGGTGAGATCGCGCAGCTAAACGCTCCGCAGGCGCGCGAATACCTCGCCGCCGTCCGCGAGCGGGCGCTTGAGCTTGCCGCTGAGCAGCAGCTCGACACTGAGATCGTCGAGATGGTTCTGCGCCATGAGCTCCAGCACCGTGAGACGATCTGCCAGACGCTGGCGCTCGCGCAGCTACCAGGCTTTGACCCCAACTTCCGCGAGCCGGCGCCGCCGGCACCTGGTGGCCACAGCGGCCTTGAGTTCGCCCAGATTGAGGGCGGCGAGTTTACGATCGGCGCCAGCGGCGAGCAGTTCGCTTACGACAACGAAATGCCCTGCCGCAGACTGCGCGTTGAGCGCTTTGAGATCGGCCTCACGCCGGTGACGAACGCCAGCTGGCTTGAGTTCATCGCCGAGGGTGGCTACCGCGAGCGGCAGTGGTGGAGCGACGAGGGCTGGGCTTGGGTGACGGCCGAAGCGGTTACAGCGCCGCTCTACTGGGACCTCAGTGATCAGAGCAGCCCGCTTGAGCTGACGAGCTGCGGCCCACGCGCGCTCGACCCCGACAGGCCTGCCGCTCAGATCAGCTTCTTTGAGGCCGAAGCATTTGCGCGTGCGCGCGGCGCTCGGCTGCCGAGCGAAGCCGAGTGGGAGGCCGCAGCTCAGTGGCAAAGCGGCGCACCCACCGACCGCAACGGCGCCAACGTCGGCCAGGTCAGCTTCGACACCGCCCCGGTCGGCGCTTACCCAAGCGGCGCCGCCGACTGCGGCGCGCTCGATCTAATCGGCAATCTTTGGGAGTGGACGGCAAGCGAGTTCGACGGCTACCCCGGTTTCAGCCCCCACCCCTACCCGGAGTACTCAGAGGTCTTCTTCCGCAAGGGCTACCAAGTGCTGCGCGGCGGTTCGTGGGCGACCGACGGGCGCGTCGCATCACCGAGCTTCCGCAATTGGGACCTGCCTCAGCGCAGACAGATCTTCAGCGGCGTGCGACTCGCCCGTGGTGGCGCGCAATGAGCGAACGCGTACGTGTGATCTGCCCACTGAACGAGAGCGACGAGCGGACGCTCGCCGACGACGTGCTCGACGGCCTAACGCGCCCCTTCAAGGAGCTTGTCCCAAAGCACTTCTATGACGAAGTCGGCGGCGAACTCTTCGACCAGATCTGCGAACTGCCGGAGTACTACCCAACCCGCGCCGAACGCTCGATCTTCGAAGCCAACGCGGAGGAGATTGGCGCCGCATCGTTGATGGCGGAACTGGTCGAACTGGGTTCAGGTACGGCCGAGAAGACGATGATCTTGCTCGACCAAGCGGCCGCAGCAGGAACGCTGCAGCGCTACGTGCCTTTCGACGTCACGGAAGCGATGGTGCGCCGCTGCTGCCAGGCCTGCGGCGAACGCTTCAGCGATGCCGAGATCATCGGCGTCGTCGGCGACTTTGAGCGCCACCTTGATTACATCCCGCCGCCGATCGACGGCGCGCCGCGCGTCGTCGCGCTGCTCGGCGGCACGATCGGCAACTTCGTTCCCGGATCACGGCGCCAGCTGCTGCGCGCGATCTCCTCGCTACTGCGGCCCGGGATTGACCACCTGCTGCTGGGGACCGACCTTGTGAAGGATCCGGCCGTACTCGAAGCGGCCTACAACGACAGCGCCGGCGTGACAGCGGCCTTCAACCGCAATGTGCTCAGCGTGATTAACCGCGACCTCGACGCCGACTTCGACTTAGAGGCCTTCGAGCACGTCGCCTTCTACGACCGCAACCAGGAGTGGATTGAAATGCGGCTACGGGCCAGCCGCGCGATGCACGTCAAGATCAACGCAATCCCGCTGTCGATCGACTTCGCTTCCGGTGAGGAGCTGCGGACCGAGGTCAGCGCGAAGTTCACGCCGCAGCGACTGGCCGACGACCTTGATGCCGCCAGCCTGCAGCTGAAGCAAACCTGGACCGACAGCGAGGGGCGCTTTGCCCTCTCGCTGTCCAGTCCAGCGGTTTAGCTGATCCGTTCGATGATCATCGCTTCGCCCTGACCTTGGGCGACGCACATCGTCTCGAGGCCATAGCGGCCGTCGAGCGTCTCGAGATCGTTCAGCAGCGTCGTCATGATCCGCACGCCGGTCATCCCGAATGGGTGGCCGAGCGCGATTGCGCCGCCGTGCGGGTTCAGCTTGTCGATGCTGAAGCCAACCTCGCGGGCGATCGGCAGCACCTGCGCTGCGAAGGCCTCATTCAGTTCAATCACGTCGATGTCGTCGATCGTCAGCCCGGCACGGTCGAGCGCCTTGTTGATCGCACCGATCGGCGCGACACCCATGTACTCAGGCTCGTTGCCTGCCGTTGCGGCCGTGATGATCCGGGCTCGTGGCTTAAGGCCCAGCTCAGCTGCCTTATCGGCGCTCATCAGCAGCGCCGCTGCGGCGCCATCGTTGAGTGGGCAGGCGTTCCCTGCCGTAACCGTGCCGTCCTCGCGGAAGGCCGGCTTGAGGCTTGAGAGGCGCTCCAGCGTCGAATCGGCGCGCGGGCCGTCGTCGGTGTCAACAACGGTGCCGTCAGGCAGCGTTACGGCGACGATTTCGCGGGCGAAGACGCCTGCCTCCTGAGCGGCAACTGCGCGCTCCTGAGAAAGCTGCGCGTACTCGTCCTGCTCCTCGCGCGTGATGCCGTACTTGTCGGCCACGTTCTCGGCCGTCAGGCCCATCGCGATGTAAGCGTCAGGCTGGCCGGGCTCCTTACCCTGCAGCTTCTCGTTCTGATCCTCTGGGTGGCCTGCCTCCTGCGCCGCGTTGTAGCGCGAGACGAACTCGACGCCGGCCGCGATGTAGGTGTCGCCCTGGCCTGAGGCGATGTTGTTGGCAGCGATGCGGATTGCGTCAAGGCCGGAAGCGCAGTAGCGCGAAACGGTCGAGCCGTTGGTCGCGTCGGTCAGATGCTCGCTGAGCAGCACGGCGATGCGGCCGATGTTGTTGGCCTGGAGGCCCTGTGGCAGACCGCAGCCGCAGATGACCTCTTCAACGGTGGTTGGGTCGACGCCGCTGTTTCGCTCCAGCAGCTGATCGATTACAAATGCGGTTGTCTCGTCAGGACGAAGCCCCGCGAGAGATCCTTTGAATGCGCGGCCGACCGGTGTACGGACGGCATCGACGATTACGACTTCGGGCATTATTTGCTCCTTGATTTTTGGTCCGGCGGTCGCACTCCACGGACATTTTCCCCGGCGGTCGCACTCCACGGGGCCTTTGTGCCGGGCGATTGCACCGGCTGCGAAGAAGCATAAAGCAGACAGCCGCCGACGCGGCGCGCCGCCTTCTCATACCATTCGCGGCCCAACCCAACAGGAGCTTTAAACAATGGATATTGAAGGCAAGGGAGCAATCGTCTCCGGCGGCGCATCAGGACTTGGCGAAGCAACCGTTCGCCGTCTCCACGCGGCCGGCGCGCAGGTCGTAATCGCCGACGTCAACCCAGAGAAGGGTGAACCGCTGGCAGAA
>JBIHZY010000149.1:0-4245 GCA_044240185.1 Solirubrobacteraceae bacterium | reverse complement strand
CTCGCCACGATCACGCTGCAGAATTTCTTCCGCCTCTACGACAAGCTTTCGGGGATGACCGGCACGGCGCTGACCGAGGCGACCGAGTTCATGAAGATTTACAAGCTCGGCGTTGTTCAGGTGCCGACTAACCAGAGCCTCGTGCGCGAGGATCAGAATGACCAGATTTACAAGACCAAGGATGGCAAGTGGAGCGCGGTTGCGCGTGAAATCGAGGCCCGTCACGGAACCGGCCAGCCGGTACTCGTCGGCACGGTCTCGGTCGAGATCTCGGAGCTGCTCGGCTCAATGCTCGCGCAGCGAGGAATCCCGCACACGGTTCTAAACGCTAAGCCCGAGTACGCCGAGCGCGAGGGCGAGATCATCGCCGAAGCCGGCCGCCCTGGCGCGGTCACGATTGCCACCAACATGGCCGGCCGTGGCGTTGACATCAAGCTCGGCGGCAGCCCTGAGCACCTTGCCCGTGAGGAGCTGATCGCCAGCGGCGTCAAGCCGCACGAGCCTGAGTTCGCCGAGCAGATGCCGGCGCTGATCGTTGAGCAGGAGGCGAAGGTCGCAGACGCGCGCGCGGAAGTGCTCGAATCGGGAGGCCTCTTCATCGTCGGCACCGAGCGCCATGAATCGCGCCGGATCGACAACCAGCTACGCGGCCGCGCCGGCCGCCAGGGCGACCCGGGCGAGTCGCGTTTCTTCCTCAGCGCCGAAGATGATCTTGTTCGCCTCTTCGCAGGCGACCGGATCTACAAGATTCTCGACCGCCTCGGTGGGACCGACGAGGATGGCAATGAGGAGCCGATCGAAGCGGGAATGCTCAGCAAGCAGATTGAAAAAGCGCAGCGCAAGGTCGAGGAGCAGAACTTCTTGATCCGCAAGCGCGTGCTCGAGTACGACGACGTGATGAACGAGCAGCGCCGCGTCGTTTACGCCTACCGCGACGAGGTTCTTGAAGGCGCAGACCTAGGTGAGCAGGCGCGGACCGAGATCGGTGAGGTGGCAAGCCGTCTGGTTGAGGAGTACACGCCCAGCGATTACGTCGAGGATTGGGATCTGTCAGGGCTGTTTATCGCGCTCACCGACATCATGCCGGTCGGCACGCTCGACAACGATCTGACTGCCGCCGCAGTATTGGCGAGCAATCTCGACCGTGAGACGCTCAGCGAGCGCGTTGTAAACGAGGCAATGGCGCTCTACGATGCGCGCGAAGAAGAGCTTGGCGACGAGCTGATGCGCGCGCTTGAGCGCTATCTGCTGCTGCAGACGATCGATCAACGCTGGAAAGAGCACCTCTACGACATGGACTACCTGCGCGAGGGAATCCACTTGCGCGGCTTCGCCCAGATCGACCCGCTCGTCGCTTACAAGAACGAGGCCTTCACGCTCTTCGGCGACCTGATGAACTCAATCTGGGCCGACTTTGCGCGGATGATCTACCACGTTGAAGTTGAGGTCGAAGTTGATCAGTCTGAGGGTCAGGTTCCCTTTGCCCCGGCTCCGGCCACGCCAATCGCGGCGCAGGCGATCAACTACTCATCCGGCGCTGGCACAGGCGCGCTTGAAGCGGCGGCGGCCGGCGGCGGCGTAGCTGAAGTTGCCTACGCCGGCGAAGAGCAGATCGCTGAAGCAGAGCCGGTTGAGCAGCGCGTGCTTGACGCCGACGAGCAGGTTGGTCGCAACGACCCCTGCTGGTGCGGTTCAGGTCAGAAGTACAAGAAGTGCCACGGCGCCTGAGCAGCGCCCTGCGAGCAGGCCGCTTCGCTGCTAGCGTCGCCAGTTGTGGCTACTGGACCAAATCTCGAGTCAGCACCACAGCGCCTCAGCGCAGTAACTGAGCAACTGAGCGAGCTGTCGAGCTTCCTTGACCCCGATGCGCTCGCCGCTGAGGTCGCTGAGCTTGAGGGCCGGATGGGCGCCGGGGGATTTTGGGACAACCAGGAAGAAGCGGCGCGCGTTAGCGCTGAGCACGCTCGCGTGTCGCGTCGCCTCGAACGCTGGCAAGAGCTGTCAGGCGACGGCGACGACCTTGCGACGATGCTCGAGCTGGTCGACGAAGACCCCTCGCTGGCAGCTGAATTCGAAGGTCAGTTGATCGACGTCGAGCGGCGTCTCGCGGCATTCGAAGAGGAGCGCCTCTTTGCTGGCGACTACGACGCCGGTGACGCGCTCGTAACGGTCAACGCCGGCGCGGGAGGCACCGATGCCCAGGACTGGGCCGAGATGGTCTTACGGATGATGATGCGCTGGGCTGAGAGCCGCGGCTTTGAGGTCGAACTGCTGGAGGCCAGCGCGGGGGAGGAGGCAGGAATCAAGTCGGCCACCTTCAAAGCCTCGGGCGAGAACGCTTACGGGCTTTTCTGCGCCGAGCGTGGCGTCCACCGTCTCGTTCGACTCTCACCGTTTGATTCCGCAAGCCGCCGCCAAACCTCGTTTGCCGGTGTTGAAGTCGCGCCCGTCGTAGATGAGATCGAAGGCGTCACGATCGAGGACGATGACCTTCAGATCGACACCTACCGCGCTTCCGGCGCCGGTGGCCAGCACGTCAACAAGACCGACTCCGCGGTGCGGATCACGCACCGCCCGAGCGGGATTGTCGTTCAATGCCAGAACGAGCGCTCGCAGTCGTCGAATAAGGAGACGGCAATGAAGATGCTGCGAGCGAAGCTGCTCGAGCTTGAGGAGCGCCTCCGTTCCGACGAGATCGCGGCCGAGAAGGGTGAGAGCCAGGACGTCAACTTCGGCTCGCAGATCCGCTCCTACGTGCTCCACCCCTACACGATGGTCAAGGATCACCGCACCGATGTCGAGATCGGCGATGCCCAGCGTGTGCTCGATGGAGATCTCGACGAATTCGTTCGCGCCGAGCTGCTGCGATCGAGCGGCGCTAAGTGAGCTCCGCCGATCACGACCAGTCGCGCGCGCCGTATCTAGACGCAACTGCCAACTACGCTGCGCGCCAGCCCGCCCGTTTCCACGTGCCTGGCCACAAAGGCGGTGCAGGAGCCGACGATGCTTTCGTGGCGGCGATCGGCGAAGCTGCACTCTCTCACGACCTGGCGCAGGGGATCGACGGGATCGACGACGGCCCGGAGCCGACCCCTTATTCGCTGGCCGAGGCGCTGGCCGCAGAGGCCTACGGTGCCGAGAAGAGTTGGTTCCTAACCAACGGAGCGTCCCAGGGCAACCACGCGCTCTGCCTCGCGCTAGCACCGCTCGGGCGCCAGATCGTCGCCCAGCGCAACTCGCACGCCTCAATCGTCGACGGCCTCGTCCTCAGCGGTGGCAACCCGATCTTCATCGAACCCGAATACGACAGCGAGCTGGGAATGGCGCTCGGAGTCGAGCCGGCCAAGCTCGCGGCGCTGCTGGCCGAGCATCCCGAGGTGCGAACCGCGTTCATCGTCTCGCCTACCTATTACGGGCTAACAGCCGATGTCGCTGGCTGCGTTGAGGTAGCGCACGCCGCCGGTGTGGCGCTGGTCGTCGATCAGTCTTGGGGCGCTCATCTGGGCTTCCACCCCGATCTACCGCCGAGCGCGCTCGAGTTCGGCGCCGACGCCGTTCTCACGAGCACGCACAAGCTTGGTGGCTCGATGACGCAGAGCGCAATCCTTCACCTTGGCAGCAGCGAGCGAATCGACGAAGCTGCGCTCGGTCGCGCGATACGGATCCTGCGCTCGACCAGCCAAAGCACGCTGCTGCTCGCCTCGCTCGACGCTGCCCGCCGCCAGTTGGCGACCCACGGCGAGGAACTGCTCGGCCAGACGCTCGCGAAACTAGTCGGAGTTCGCCAGCGGCTCGCAGCGATCGACAAGATCGAGCTCGTCGATGAGAGTTTCGTTGGGCGGGCGGGAATCGCGGGGTTTGATCCGATCCGCATCGTGCTTGACGTCCGCGCAGTTGGCTGCACCGGGCTCGAGTTCCTCGCGGAGCTGTGCGAGCGGCACGACGTCCATCCCGAGATGGCTGCTCAGGCGACGGTCGTGTTCGTCGTCGGTTTGGCTGAAACGGACGAGCAGCTCGACCGTCTTGTGGCTGCCGTCGAAGCGACCGCCGCTCAACTGAGTCGCGGCGCCGTCGATGTCGCGCCCGTCAAGCGGCCCGGGTTATCCGGCGGCTGCGTCGTCCCGCCGCGCGAGGCCTTCCTCGGCGAGGCCGAAGTGATCCCGCTCGATCACGCGATCGGCCGCATCTCCTGCGAGTCGATTGCTGGCTATCCGCCGGGCATTCCTGCGCTGCTGCCAGGTGAGC
>JBIHZY010000148.1:0-4257 GCA_044240185.1 Solirubrobacteraceae bacterium | reverse complement strand
CTGTTCGTGCACCACTCAGCGATCATGGGCGAGGGCTACAAGTCCCTTGCCGAAGGCGCAAAGGTGGAGTTCGAATCAGAAGAGGGCCCTAAGGGTCCGAGCGCTAAGGACGTGCGCACGATCTAAGGCCCCGTGGCCCTTGTGGCCACAGATGGAGTCTTTGCAACGGGTCGCCTTCGGGCGGCCCGTTGTCGTTTCGGGGGCGTTAGTAGGATTGCCCGATGGAGCCGCTCAGCTACGTCGATGTTCTGATCATCGGCGCCGGGATCTCTGGAATTGGAGCTGCTTGCCGCTTGACCGAGGATCTACCTCAGACGAGCTACGCGATTCTTGAGGCGCGCGACGCAATCGGCGGCACCTGGGATCTCTTCCGTTACCCCGGGGTTCGCTCCGACTCCGACCTCCACACGCTTGGGTACCAGTTCAGGCCTTGGACCGGCGAGAACGCGATCGTTGACGGGCCCGAAGTGCTGGAATACATCCGCGACACGGCCGCCGAGTACGGCGTCGATCAAAAGATCCGCTACGGCTGCCACGTTACGTCGGCGAGCTGGGACAGCAACGAGGCGATCTGGACGGTCGAGGCAACGCAGCGAGGCGAGGCGATCACGGTCACCTGCGGCTGGCTCTTCAGCGCCAGCGGCTACTTCCGCTACGACCACGGCTACCAGCCGCACTTTGAAGGGCAGGAACGTTTTTCCGGCCAGATCATCCACCCACAGGGCTGGCCCGAAGATCTTGACTACGAGGGCAAGAAGGTCGTCGTGATCGGAAGTGGCGCGACAGCCGTCACGCTCGTGCCGGCGATGGCAGAGCAGGCAGCGCACGTGACGATGCTGCAGCGCTCGCCTAGCTACGTGATCAGCGTGCCGCGCAAAGATGGGGTCGCCAACCTGCTCAATCGGCTGCTGCCTGAAGATCTTGCCTCGAGCATCACCTGGCGCAAGAACGTCTGGCGCCAGCGCTTCGCCTTCAAACTTGCAAAGTCGCAACCAAAGCTCGTTAAGCGCTTCCTGCGTTGGTCGGTCAGTCAGCAGCTCCCAGATGATTACGAGATTGACCGCCACTTCGCGCCCGACTACGACCCCTGGGATCAGCGCCTCTGTGCCGTTCCCAGCGGTGATCTCTTCAAGAGCCTCTCGCGGGGCGACTGCTCTGTCGTAACCGACCAGATCGCCAGCTTTACTGAGGATGGGATCGAGCTCGTCAGTGGCGAACGGCTCGAAGCAGAGATCATCGTCACTGCGACCGGCCTTGAGCTGCTGGCTTTTGGCGGCATTGAGCTGACCGTCGACGGCTCTCAGATAGAGCTTCCCGAGATGCTGACCTACAAGGGGTCAATGCTCGGCGAGGTTCCCAACTTCGCCTTTGCGATGGGCAACTACAACGTCTCGCTGACGCTGAAGGTGGGGATCGTGATCGATTACATCTGCCGTGTAATCGGCTACATGGATCGCAATCGCTTTGACAAGTGCACGGCGGTCAATCCAGACCCGTCGCAGGCAACGCGTCCAATGCTCGATTTCGGCGCCGGCTATGTCAACCGCTCGCTCCACCTGTTCCCGCGGCAGGGATCGACCGAGCACTGGGAGATGAGCCAAGACCTCGCGCGCGACCAGCGCGAGCTTGCGAGCGAGTTGACGGCCGATGGCGCACTGCAGTTCGAGCGCGTCGCTGATCGCGCCGGGCGCGTGCCGGTCGCCTCCTAGCTTCCGGCCACCACGCTAACCACGGTTGCTGCTGTGTACTTCGTCGTCAAGGCCGGGTGGCTTCAGGGGCCGTCAGAATTTTGACGAAGTTTTCAAGCTGCGCCGTCGTCCAGCACTCGTAGGCCTCGCAGTACTGGGCGTAGGTGTCGATCACCGAGTCGCCGTAGTTCCAGTAGAGCCGCGGTTCGGGGTTGAGCCAGTAGGTGCGGCCGGCTCGCGCCGCGATCTGGGCGAAGAGGTCGGCGCCCGGCGCGCGGCCGTTGGTGCGGGCATCGCCGAGCACGATCACGGTCGCGCGCGGGTGGAGCTCGTCTTGGATCTGTTCGAGCAGCTCGCCCCAAACGCGGCCGTAGTCGGTGTAGCCGGAGATGTCGGCGACGCCGGCGTCGCGCGCAATCGCCTCGCTGACGGCCTTGAAGTCACGCTCGCGCTCAAAGACCTCGGTTACTTCGCTGACGCGCTCAATGAAGACGAAGGAGCGCATCTTGCGGAACGAGTCGTGCAGCGCGTGCATCACTGAAAGAAAGAAGACGGAGGCGCTAGTGACGCTGGTTGAGACGTCGCAGATCACGAACAGCTCAGGCCGCCGCGGGCGCACCGGGCGATAGCGCAAGGTGATTGGGACGCCGCCGGTCTGTAGCGAGGCGCGCATCGTGCGGCGGATGTCAACCTGGGCGTGGCGGCGATGGCCGCGGTGCTCCTGGCCTTGCGTTTTGAGTCTGCGCTTCAGTTGCGTTACGACGCGGTGGACGCTGGCAAGGTCCTGCAGCGGACCGCTCGGCAAGGCTCGGTCAAGCTCATGCAGCGGCCGCGCCGCAGGCAGTGACGAGGTCCGTTCGATCTGTTGCCGCTCCAACTCTTGGCGCAGTAGCTGCTCGAAGCGGCGGATGCCATCGCGCGGCAGCCCTTCGGCGCGCGGATCATCCTGTGGCACGTCGCCCTGCGGGTCGGTCCGTAGCCCAAGCGCGCGGCGGATTCGCTGCACGTCAACGCCGAGCACGCCGGAGCCCTCGCCGGGCTGCGCGAAGGCCGCGATCGAGAGCCGCGCTAGGTCGCGCATCGCTCCTTCGTTCTGTTCGGCAATTGCTCGCGCGATCTGTTCGCGCAGCGCTTCGATGTCGATCTCCGAATTGCCTTCGCCGTCACCGCTACCACTGCCCGCCTCACCGATCCCGGTCGTCAGCGCAGCAAGCTCGGTCGCGCGAAAGAAGAAGCGTTCAAAGACAAGGTCGAAGATCGCGCGGTCCTCGGGCGATTTGGCGAGCGTCGTCGCGAGCGTTTCGCGAAAGAGCGTCGGCTCGTTCCAAGCAACCTCGGGTAGCGCACTGAAGGCATCGAGCAGCTCACTTGTGCCGAGCGCAACGCCCTCGCCGCGCAGCTCTTCGCCGAATTCAACGAGGTGCGCCGTCAGGCCGGCGTCGAGCGGGTTCTCGAGCGGCTCAGAGAACAGCGCCGCGCGCCGTGATGCCTCGCGCGACGGACGCTTGTCAGGAGGAGGCGGCAATGCTGCCGTCCTCAGCGCTGTCGAGCTTGACGCCAACGCGCTCGGCGACGATGTCGATGTCGGTGCGGTGCTTGACGATGATCGACATCGTCTCGTTGAAGGTCTTGCTGTCGATGTCGGTCGCGCCAAGTAGCAGCAGCGCGCGCGCCCAATCGATCGATTCGGCGATCGACGGTGGCTTCTTGAGGTCAAGATCGCGGACCATCGCGACGACCTCGACGAGGCGCCGTGCGATCTTCTCGTCGAGCTCAGGGGCGTGAAGGCGAACGATCTGAAGCTCATGCTCGAGCGACGGGTAATCGATCCAGAGGTAGAGGCAGCGGCGCTTTAGCGCCTCGGTCAGCTCGCGCGAGTTGTTCGATGTCAGCAGCACCAGCGGCATCGTGCTCGCTTCAATCCGGCCCAGCTCAGGGATTGAGATCTGGAAGTCGGAGAGCAGCTCCAGCAGCATCGCTTCGAACTCCTGATCGGTCTTGTCGATCTCATCGATCAGCAGCACGACCGGATCGGGCGACGCGATCGCCGTCATCAGTGGCCGCTCAAGTAGGAACTCCTCACCGAAGATGTCGTCCTGAACCTCGGTCCAGCCGGTGTCCTGCGCTTCGGCTTGAATCCGCAGCAGTTGCTTGCGGTAGTTCCACTCGTAGAGCGCCTTCGCTTCGTCGAGTCCTTCGTAGCACTGAAGGCGAACCAGCTCGCGGCCAAGCGTCTCGGCCAGTGACTTGGCTAGCTGCGTCTTACCAACGCCAGCAGGGCCTTCAACGAGGATCGGCTTGCCGAGCTTGATCGCCAGGAAGGCGACCAGCGCGGTCGCGTCGTCGGGCAGGTAGCCAACGTCCATTAGGCCGGAGCTGACTTCTTCTGGGCGGTCGGGAGTAGTGGGCATAGTCATCGGATAATAGGTCTCGTGGCAGGGAAGCCCTGCCGCGGCCTAGTCGCCAAGCGTTTCCTCGTTTGCGTCTTCAAACGAAAGCTGGCCTTCGAGCGGGGCCGTGGCAGGGCTCGGCTTGGCTTGCGGATGCGCGCCGGCCGGCGGCGCTGGCG
>JBIHZY010000021.1:0-14380 GCA_044240185.1 Solirubrobacteraceae bacterium | reverse complement strand
AAGGCCCGCAGTGGGTTCAGATCGATCCGGGCTTTGACGTCCTCGGCGAGCTGGTCCTCGTTTGCGCGCAGGTGAGCCTGGAGCAACTCGCGGTAGCGCTCGCGCGCGGCTGCACCACCGAGGCTGCTGATTCGGAGCTGCAATCCCTGCACCCCAAGCTGCTCGAGGATCTCGGCCAGCAGCGCGATCGACTCGGCGTCAACGGCAGGATCGTCGCCGCCGATTGCCTCCGCGCCAATCTGCCAAAACTGGCGGAAGCGGCCCTTCTGCGCGCGCTCGTAGCGAAAGCAGCTCGACAGATACCAGAGCTTGACCGGCTGGGGCAGCTTGTGCATCCCGTGCTGCAGGTAGGCGCGCATGATCGGCGCCGTCACTTCAGGGCGCAGCGTTAGCGAGCGCTCGCCACCGTCGACGAAGCTGTACATCTCCTTCTGAACAATGTCGGTCGCCTCGCCGACACTGCGGGTAAATAGCTCCGTCGGCTCGAAGGTCGGCGTCTCAATCCGCTCGTAGCCGGCGCCCTCGAGCACAGCGCGGGTTACGTTCTCGACCGCCAGTCGCAGCGGAGCCTGCTCGGGAAGGATGTCGAAGGTGCCGCGCGGCGCCTGCAGCGGGTCGCTCACGAAGCGCTCGGCAGGTCTTGCAAGAAGGGGTTGGTGGCGCGCTCCTGGCCAATCGTCGTGATTCCCATGTGGCCGGGCAGCACCGTCGTCTCGTCGGCGAACGAGTCGGCCAGCATCGCCAGCGAGCGCATCAGCTCGGCGTGGTCGGCGCCGGGAAGGTCGGTCCTCCCGACCGAACCTTGAAAGAGCACGTCGCCACTGGCGATCACATAGCCGCCATCGGCGTCATCCGGATCGCAGAAAGCGTAAGTGACGTGCCCTGGGCTGTGACCCGGCGTGAAGAAAACTTCAATCTCAAAGCCGGCCAGATCGAGCCGCTCGCCGCCGCCAACGAACTCCTCCGCTTCCCAGCTCTCGAAGGGCCCGATTCCGTCGTAAGGGATGTAGGTCATGATGTCGGCCAGCACGTGGCTCTCAAGCTCCGGGCAGTAAACAGGAGCGCCGGTGACGCGCGCGATCGGAGCGACCGCGCCGATGTGGTCGAAGTGCGTGTGCGTGAGCAGAATCGCCTCGAGCTCGACCCCTAGCGCCTCAATCGCTTCGAGAATCCGGGGAGCTTCCTCTCCCGGATCGATTAACAGAGCCGACTTCGAATCGGGGCCACTGCGCAGCAGATAACAGTTCTCCTGCACCGGGCCAACGGTTAAAACTTGAATTTCCAAGCGCTCAGCTCGCCGCCTTGGGCGATTCCGCGTTCTTGGCGCGGTAGCGGCGATAGAGCCAGCGGTCGCTGTAATAGCTAAACGGGACGTAGAAGACGAACGCCACCGCGACCCCTATCCAGGTAAATCCAGTCGAGCTGTTAAGCAGCAGCAAGTTGAGCAATACCCAAAACGCGACGAAGGCGATTCCCCCAATCGCAGCCCTGCCCCAACTTGGCGGGCGCGGGTTGTAGCCAAAACGCCCTTTAGCGGTGCTGGGGGCCTCAACCTCTCCAGCGTCGTTATCGCGATCCTCCGAGCTACCTTCACTATTCGTCTGAGCCATCTAAATGCGGAGATTAGAGCATGCTGGGGCGTCACCCTGTTGCGGCAGATGACGGCTCACGCCATCACTCCTGACCCTTATCCGCTCAGCGCTTCGTCTTGCCTGCCCCTGCGTCTTTGGCGAGGCGGCGGCGGTAAAGCCAGCGATCGGTGTAATAGCTGAGCGGAACGTAGAAGACGAGCATCAAACCCGCGACCGGCAGCGTTTCGTTGACCGGCACCTTCAGCAGCAAACTAAGGACGGCGACGAAGATCACGACGGCGACGACCGAACGGGTTGCAGCACTGCGCCAGCTCGGCTGGCGTACAGGCCTACCCCCAGCAGTCCGCGGGGCGCCACCCTTGGCGCCGCTCGCAGCTTTGTTCTTGCTCTGCTCGCGCTCGCTCAGCGGGCGACCGGTCCGTCCGCGCGTCTCAACGACGCCGGCAGCGTTACCGCGGTGCTTGGAGTTGCGCTTCTTCTTAGCTTGAGCCATATCGGTTAGAAGCCTAGAGCGTCCTCAAGCGTCGCTCGATTGCGGCAGACGAGCGGCTCCGGCCAACGATCGAAAGCGGCTCGCGGCGCGAGGCCAACGAGCTCCGCTTCTGCGACCTCGGCGCGCGCGCTGACGGCGGTGACCACGTCGGCTAGCGAGAGCGCCGTGTGATCCTCAATGTTCATCGAGACTTGGGCCACGCCGGCGCGCGCTGGTAGCTCAAGGCCGATCGCTCGCAGCCCGGGCAGTCCAGCTTCGCCGCCTTCGCGCAGCGCAGCAGCAATCGCCTTCGCGTCGGCCAGGTCCGCGGGCGGCGCTAGCTCAAGATTGAACGCGACCAGCGGCGGGCGCGCCGCGACGAGCGTTACGCCCTTCGCAGGGTCAATCTCAGTTGGGCCGAAATCGGGCGCTAACTCGCCGCGCGCGATTCGAGCCGCCAGCTCGATGAGTCCGCCACGGCGCAGCTCGGCCCGCGTACGCCCGTCGGCAAGCACGCCGTAAAGGAAGACCGGAAGCATTAGCTCGCTTGCCAGAAGCTCCGCCGTCACCAACGCTTCGCTGACCGCGACGTCACGGCGCTGCTCGTCGAGAAAGACGATCGGCACGACGTCGACGACACCAACGTTGGGGTGCGAGCCGGCGTGGGTGCGCAGGTCAAACCGCGCCAGCGCCGCGCGCGCGCCGTCGACCAACGCGGCTGCGAGCCGCCCCGGCTCAGCGGCCAGCGTGAAAACGGTCCTCCCGTGATCAGGATCGCTGTGCGGCTGCGCGAGTAGTCGCGCGGAGCCGTTCTCCTCGAACGCAGCGCCGACGTCGGCAAGCGCCGTGTGGTTCACGCCGTCGGAAACATTCGGCACTGCTGTCAGCAGCGTTGCGGGATCGAGCTCCACGCGCCAACCCTACTTCCGCTGCGGCCTACAGATCGACGCGCCGAAGCTGGCGCAGCGCGAGTAGGCCGAAAAAGAGGATCATTCCAGCGAGAGCGAGCAGCCCCGGCCAAGTATTCGCCCAGCTGAGTTCAATCCCTGAAACTGTCGCCTGGCGCCCCATCTGCAGCACATAAGTGACGGGGTTATAGGGCGCCGCGACCGCTAGCCAGCCCTTGAGGAAAGGCAGCGGCGTGTAAGCGGTAGAGAGAAAGACCGCGATGAACACTCCGTTTTGAATCAGCGGTCCAACCTGCTGGCTCCGCGCTCTCAAGGCGAGCGTTATCCCCCACAGCGACGCAACGACGCTGAACGAGATCGCCGCGAGGTAGAGCATCAGCAGCCCACCGAGTCCGCCGGTGAGGCCCGGGCCGATCAGCAGGCCGACAATCAGAATCACGGTGACTGGAATCAGGCAGCGCGTCATCGCCGCCATCACCGGGCCGAGAATTAAGAGCGGCCGCGGAGCGGGAGAACTAAGCAGGCGATCGAACCAGCCAGCCTCGATGTCGCGCGCCAGGTTGGCCCCGGTCGCGCCGCCGGCAAAACCGGCCGCTTGAAGGCACGAGAGCGGCATCAGCCATGCGATGTATGAGGTCGTTGGGAAACCGACGAGCTGATCGAGTCGACCGAACTGGCCGAGGCTCCCGAGCAGAAAGATCAGCGGCGCAACTGTTGTCGGCAGCAGGCCACCACGGACGCGGGCAAGCTCGAGCAGCGACCTACGCCAGAGTGCGAAGCCAACGCTGCCCGTGTAAGCAAGGCCGCGGGTGCTCATGAGCGAACCCTCGAGCGCATTGCCCAGACCGCGAGCGCGCAAGTGAGAATCACGGAGCCGATGCCAGCGGCAAAACCGGCCCACACGCTCCCGAGCGCTGCGCTGTCAAAGAGCGCACCACGCATCCCTTCGACGACGTAACTGAGCGGGTTTACGACCGAGATCGTCTCGAGCACAGGGTTCAACAGAGCGCGCGGGAAGAAGGCTGGTGCGGTGAACAGCAGCACGAAGACGAACGGGAAGAGGTTCTGCATCAAAGACAAGGAACCGGTGCGAAGAGCGATCGTCGCGCCAAGCCCGGCGGCCGCTGAGGCGCTAAGCGCCGCGAGCACAATCGTCAGCAGCACGCCAACCACGCCACCCTTGAAATCAGCTCCCATCAGCAGCGCGACGGCGAGAAAGAGGATCGCCTGCACAACACCAATTAGCGCCGTTCCGAGCACGCGGCCGAGCACGATGCTGGCGCGGTTCACCGGCGCCGAAAGCAGCCGATCAAAGAAGCCACCTTCGATATCACCGGCAATTGCAATCCCGGCCATCAGCCCGGCCAACAGCGTTCCTTGCATGATCGTCCCCGAAACGACGAAGCCAACGTAGGAGCCGGTTGCCGGGAAGCCGGGCAGCTGCTGGGCTGCCGAGGTGCCGCTGGCGACGACTGCGAGCAGCAACAGAGGCAGCAGGAACGATGGCAGTAGGAACTGTGCTCGGCGGAGCTGAACGCGCAATGCCCGCTCTGCCAGTGCTGCGATCACACGGCCTTGCGTCGCAAGGTCACGCTCGATCGCGAAGCTACTCAAGGCCCATCCTCCACAGAGTCCGCTTCGGCTTTGTGGCCGGTGACGGCGAGGAATACGTCGTCGAGCGTCGGCTCTTCAACCTCAACAGCGTCAACTTCAATCTCTGCCTCGTCAAGCGTACGGACGATCGGCGCAATTGCCCGCGCACCGAGCGCAGTGCGGATAGTCAGCCCGCCCTCCGCGCGATCGCTGACGGCGCCGTGAACGGCTAGTAGCTGGCGCGCATCATGGCTCTTCGATTCATCGATCAGCTTCACGTAAAGGCCAGGCTCGCCGACAAGCCGCCCGAGCTCCTGCGGCGTCCCTTCGGCTACGAGCTTTCCGTGGTCGATGATGCCGACTCGATCAGCCAGTTGCTCGGCCTCTTCGAGGTACTGAGTCGTAAGGAAGATCGTCGTGCCTTCATCGTTGAGCTTCCGTAGCTCAGCCCAGAGCGACGAGCGGCTAACCGGGTCAAGTCCGGTCGTTGGTTCGTCGAGGAATAGGACACTCGGCCGGTGAACTAGCGCCATCGCTAAGTCGAGCCGGCGGCGCATGCCACCCGAGTAAGTGTTGAGCAAGCGATCAGCAGCCGAGACCAAGTCGACGCGCTCGAGCAGCTCTTCGGCGCGTAGTTTCGACTCTCCTCGCCGGATGCCGTGGAGCGCTCCTTGGAGTTGCAACAGCTCGCGGCCGGTCATCAGAGGATCGAGCGCCGCCTCTTGCAGCGCGACACCGATTGACCGGCGAACCTGCGAAGCCTGCTTCACGACGTCATAGCCAGCAATGCGCGCATGACCACCGGTCGGTCGCAGCAAAGTCGTGAGAATCCTCACCGTTGTCGACTTGCCTGCGCCGTTTGGCCCTAGGAAGCCGTAGATTTCGCCGGCCGACACGGCCAAGTCAACGCCGTCTACTGCGCGCAGGCCACCGGGGTAGATCCGTTCGAGTCCTTGGACCTCAATCGTGGCCTCCGCGCGGGCGCTCTTGTCGTCTTGTTGCACGCTGGAGACCCTAGCCGGGATAGTCTTTGCCAAATCGTGAGCCGCTCCACCTCGAATATCTCCGACATGTTGCCGCGGCGGGCAAAGATCAATGACGCCAGCGTTCCGTATCGATCGGGTTCTGCCTACATCATCGTGATGGGGACATTCCTGACCGCCGTGCTCTGCGCTTTCGCGGTTGTGACGAGCGAGCCGTTTGTCGTGCCCTCGATCGGACCGACGATCTTCATCATTGTCGGCTTCCCTCTCTCGGAGCAGGCGCACCCGCGCAACATTCTCTATTCAACGGCAATCGCGATCGTCGCTGGGATCATTGGCTTGGCGATCTTTGGACTGATCGACGTGCCACCAGATCTCGTCGACATGACATGGGTCCGCGCTGGCGCGCTCACCGTCGCCATTGCGATTGGAGTCGGCGGAATAATCTTTTTTCGCGCGCTCCACGCTCCCGCCGTTGCAACGGCGATGATCATCGCTGCCGGCCTGCTGAAGGAACCCTTCGATTGGCTTTCAGTCTTCATCGGCGTTCTCATCGTGACGATCATTGGCGTCGCCGTAAACCGCGCCTGCGGGAAGCCTCAGGCGCTTTGGTGGCGGCCGCAGCCTTCGAGTGAGTAAGCACCGACGAACGACTCAGAGCGCCGCCGGCGCTGCCCCGTCGCCGGCGCCGTCTGTCTCCGTCACGCTGACGTAGCGCGAGCGAAGCCAGGCCGCAACGGTCGCCAGCACGAAGGCGAGTACACCCGCTCCGAGGAAGATCGCGCTGAACAGGTCCTGATCGGCAAGTGGCGCAGCCGCAGCGCTTGCCACTGCGCCGCCAACGAATACAGAGCCAGCGAAGAACGAGACCGTCACTGCACGGGCCTGCGCATTGACCTCAGTTGCCCACAGCTGCATCGTTGGATGGAGAAAGCCAAACCCAGCTCCCAATCCCAGTGCAGCGACGATCGCGGTCGCGACGACGGTGTCTGCCGCAGCGATGATTAGCCCGGCGCCAGCGAGCACAGACCCAGCGGTGATCATCAGCGGTGACGTGAAGCGCCGGATCGCCCGCGTCACAACCGGGACGCAGCAAACGTTGGCGATGCCAAAACCGGCTGCCGCCGAGCCGGCAACTGCCGCCCCGACTCCCTGCTGCTGGAGCGAAGCAGAGATGAAGGTCAGCGAACCGAGGATTACAGCCCCCTCGATGAAGCCGATCACAAGTACGACCAAAACCCAGCGCTGCTTCAAGGCGTTCGCCGCGAGCCGGAGATAGGGATGCGGTGATCGTGCCCGCACGGGCTCGGGAACCTTCGTCAGGAACAGCGAGAGTGCGAGCGCAAGCAGCGACGTCGCCAAGAATGCGGCGCGCCAACTAATTAGCTGCGCGCAGAGGCCGCCAACGATCGTCGCTACCGCAATGCCCGCCGACGCCGAGGCAATCGTCAACGTCAGCGCGTGCTGGCGGTGCTCGACGTCGACTGTGTCGCCGATGTAGGTGACGACGGTTGGCACAATCGCCGCGAAGAGGATGCCGCTGATGGTCCGCGAGGCGATTAGCACTGTGAAGCTCGGCGAGATCGCGGCGACTACACAGCAGAGCCCGCCTGCGACGATCGAGAACCGGATCACCTTGACGCGACCTACGCGGTCCGAAAGCGCACCCCAGAACGGCTGACTCAAGCCGTAGGCAACGAAGTAGGCGCTGGCCACCAGCGCCGCTGTACCGAGCGGCACTCCGAAGGCATGGCTGATTGGCACCAGCAGCGGCGGGATCGCGAAGCGGTCGAAGCTAGAGAGGAAGGTCGTAGCCCGAAGGCGCCACTGAACGGCTTGGCTATCGGCTCGCACGCCGCCACGCTACTTGCCCGACGGCAGGCGGCGTGGTTTCTTTCGGTACGATCGTGACCTCCCGCCGGAGTAGCTCAGCTGGTTAGAGCAGCGGAATCATAATCCGCGTGTCGGGGGTTCGAGTCCCTCCTCCGGCATCCCGTAAAGACTGAGAATCAAGCGATTGAGAGCCCGCCGGCCGCGCCCAAATCGAAGGGGTGGCAACAAAGTGGCAACAGCAGAGATCGGGACGGCAGGCCGAGCGCGATGATCCGGCGCACGTATCGAGCGGATCGCTTACATTCAGGCAATGCGTTCTTTTGCGACGGTTTTCTGTCTGTCACTTCTATCGGTTGCGCTGCTCGCTGGTTCGGCGCAGGCTCGCACCGTTAACGGCTGCAAGATCAAAGCTAAGACGAGCTGCGCCTACAAAAACCTGAACGGCAAGAATCTACGCGGAGCAAAACTGAGCGGAGCAACGCTTCATCACGTCAAGCTGCGCGGCGCTGACCTGCGAAAGGCCGACCTACGAGGCGCCGACCTCCGCCGTGCTGACCTAAGCAAGGCTGACCTACGCGGAGCGAACCTCAAAGGCGCAAAGCTTCATAACTACACCGCACCAAAGAAGAAGGGCGCGGTCACAGGGCAGGCCCCTTCCTGCGTGCCGAACTGTTTTGGCGCGATTATCGGCGACGCGAACCTGGGCTACGCAAACCTGTCCTACGCGGACCTGTCCTTCGCGGACCTGTTCGAAGCGACCCTGACCCACGCGAACCTGACGGCCGCGAGCCTGTTCGGGACGGACCTGACCCGCACGGACCTGACCTACGCGAACCTGACCGACGCGGACCTGTGGTTCGCGAACCTGCTCGACGCGGACCTGACCTACGCGAACCTGACCGGCGCGGACCTGTTCTTCGCGAACACGACCAACATGAGAACGGGGTACGCGACCGGCTGCTCCACAGTCATCCCCGCCTGGATTTGCTAGGGGGGCGCCAACTAGCACCAACCCGCAACACCCTGCCTCCGGGAGGGCAGGTCGGGCGCGCTGATCCGCAACAAAGGCTTACTCGGTGGGTTGGTGGAAGTAGTGCAGATGATTAACGCTTTAGCAAAGGGCTCTACTTTTAAAGCCGTGACGACGATTCGCCACGCCTTCACCCGCCCCGTCCGGCTCGCAGCCGCAGCGGCCCTCTGCGTCGCCATCGGCCTCACTCTTGGCGCGCGCCAAGCTGATGCCGCGACTATTAACTCGGCCTTCAAAGGCCAGGCGATGTGGATTTGGAATATGCCACGCACTGAAGGCGGCAACGTCGCAAAGATCGTCGCGCGCGCGAAGACCGCCGGTGTAAAAGCGGTCTACATCAAGTCGGCCGACGGCGACGGAGCCTGGCAACAGTTCAGCAAGCCGCTTGTCGCATCGCTCCACTCCGCCGGACTGCGCGTCTGCGGCTGGCAGTTTATTTACGGCTCAAAGCCGACAGGCGAGGCGCGCGCAGCCGCCGCCGCTAAGCGCGCTGGAGCCGACTGCATGATCATCGACGCTGAATCCCGCTACGAAGGGCGGTACAGCTCGGCGCGCACCTACATGAAGGAACTGCGCCGACTCGTCGGGGCGAAGTTCCCGCTCGGTTTCACGAGCTTCCCGTACGTCGATTACCACCCCTCGCTGCCGTACTCCGTATTCCTCGGGCCAGGCGGCGCCGAAGTCAACATGCCTCAGGTCTACTGGCGTGACATCGGCGACTCGGTGGCTACGACGATGAAACACACGTGGCGCGAGAACCGCATCTACGGGCGGCCAATTCATCCGATCGGTCAGACCTATCAGTCTCCATCAACAAGCGAGATTCTCAGCTTCAGGCGCCTAGCGGCTGGCTACAAGGCCCCCGGTTACAGCTGGTGGGAATGGTCGACGACCTCGAGCAAGATCTGGAAGGCGCTCGGGCAGAGGCTCCCAACCATGAGCGCACCGGCCGACCCGGGTTGGCCGCTGCTAAAGCGTGGCGCGAAGGGCGATAGCGTCGTCCGTGCGCAGCAGCTCTTGGCCTCAGCCGGTTCGAAAACGCTAAAGGCAAGCGGCGTCTTCGACAGCGCCACCGTCGCCGCAGTCAAGAGGTTCCAGGCATCACGCCAGCTAACTGCGGATGGTCAACTCGGAGCGGCGACTTGGGTGCTGCTTGGCAAGGTCACCGTCGCGCTCGCTCGCAACCGAGCACAGGCGGCGGCGGCGATCGCCCGCGAAGCGTCAGCATCCGCCTCTGTGCCGCAGTCATCAACGCTGCCCGCAGTAAAGAACGAGCTCCTCGGCCGGCGTTAACGCTTGCCATCTCTTTGCGTCCGTTGCGCTAGCTAGCTTTTGAGCCGCTCAGTCCCTACGACGGAAGGCATCTCCTATGGAAGCCGGTGGCCCAGCAGTCCCTCCACAAAGTCCAGGTTCAGCTCCACCAGCCTACGAGGCGCCAGGCGCCAACGGCGGCCAATCCGGCTCGCCTTCGGGCCTTTGGTGGTTGGCAGCGGTAGTGATCGCGATCGCGCTCGGCGTCGGTGGCTACTTCCTCGGTAGTAACCACGAGGCCGACAACTACAAGCCTGGAGCCGCTGGCTACCAAGCGATCTACACCGCAGGTGCCCAGGCAGGTACAGCGGTCGGAGATGAGGCCGGCAAGAAGACGGGCGCCAGTTACGGAAAGAAGGTCGGTTATAAGAGCGGCAACGCCGACGGGATCAAGGAAGGGACGGCCTCGGGAACGGCCGCTGGAGCTTCTGCTGCGCTCGGCGGCTTTAGCTGGACCAACGGCACGCATTACATCGTGACGACGATTGACCCGACATTGAGCGGCGTTCCGACGGCTATCCATACCCAGTCACCGATGGAGACGAACGTCGAGTACTCGCTCTGCAACGGCGACACGACGACCGTCTGCAGCACAGCGAAGAAGTAGCTCAGCGGATTAGCGGCGCGGCGCGTGGCCCGCTGGGGCTGCGCGCCGCTGCGCCCGCTGGCCGATTCCAGCTCACTGCGCGGCCGTCGATCACACCACTAGCCGAGTTCCAAGAAGTTATTTTCACTTTGCCGGTAGATGTCCCACTGAGCGTCAGCGTGCCGCGTGGACCGGAAGATAAGAGGCGCAGTGACCCACTTACCGCGAGGTCGGACGCGTAGCGATAACTGCGAAGTACGAGCGATTCCACCGGCCCGTTGCTGGCGTCGAAGCTGCCTCCCCTCAGGCCACCCCCACGAGGCTCGACTCCCGCGGCAAGCATCATGTAGGCCGTACTTAAAGCGTCATTAACACCGTTGAACGTAACCGATAGCGCGCGGCCACGTGTGCCAGCGACTCCGCTCGCTGGTTTAGCATCGGCAACCTTCCGCGGCGCAAGCGGAACCGGACGAACCCCATTGTCGCGATTGGCGCACGGCGATCCGACCTTGATGCCGGCAGCAAATCGCTTCAGGGCCGTCGCCACGCAACCGGTCGTATCGGCGCCGAGGACGCTGTGGCCGGCGCCGCGAAGCCGCACGAGGCTGGCCTTTGGGATGAGCGCCGCCGTAGCCACAGCGTTTTCAGCGGGAGTGCGTAGATCGAGCTGGCCGGCCAAGATCAGCGACGGGACATTCGGCAGTGGCCCCGATGCTGGCGCGGTGTCGAACTGGG
Organism: Solirubrobacteraceae bacterium; assembly: GCA_044240185.1. GTDB lineage: Bacteria > Actinomycetota > Thermoleophilia > Solirubrobacterales > Solirubrobacteraceae > F1-60-MAGs163. The sequence continues at coordinate 3,337 of JBIHZY010000021.1, read as the reverse complement.
TTGGAAATAGGAGGCAATCGCTAGCCACGCTCCGCGAGCGAACGCTCTCCGCCGTCAACGGCGAGTAGCTGGCGGGATCTATTGCGCTGAGAGCGCTCGCCACGAGCGGCGCCCGCGTGGCGGTCGGACTGGAAAGCGCGTAGGGCAGCGCAAAGTCGAGGCAGCTTGTAATTACGTTCAGACCAAAACTCTGCTCGCGCGCTGACAGCGGTGCGCCGCCAAGAGCAGACTGGAGCCGAAGCAGCGGCGCGTAGTCGTCCGCACGGGCGGCCGCCATCGCAGCAGGAAGCTGCGCCCGCAGCTCACCGTTGAGGTCGCCGCCGATGAGCACGCTGTCGATCTCATCCTGGTTCCCGTAGGAGGAGGGTCGAGCGCGGCCGCGGGAGTCGTAGATTTGGCCCCGTAGCGGAGCTGCCGCCACGCGCGCCATTACGGCCGTAAGGTCACCGACCGAATCGGTGGTTATCCCCTCGCAGCGCCGGGCAGCGCATTGCTCCGCCGTCACGCGCTTGATTGCCGCGCGGCCGTCGAGATAAAAGGCGCTCGGCTGCCCGGGCCCAACGACTGAATCGAGGATCAGTGATTCAGTCTTCGCCGGGTGGACGCGGGCGTATTCCTCAGCGACCCACGTCCCATAGCTGACACCCATCAGCGCGACTTTTCGGGCGCCGAAGGCGGCTCGCACAGCGTCAAGGTCAGCGACGCTGTCGAGAGTGGAATAGAAACGCCGCCGCGAACCGATCTGCTGGGCGCAGTCACGCACCAGAGATCCCGTCAATGGCGCTGCCTCAGTCAATTTCTGCAGCTCCGGGCACGAGAGAGCGCCCGACGAACCAGTACCGCGCTGGTCGATCACAACTAGCCGGCGGTTGCGCAGCATTGGTGAGAGGCTTGAAGCGAACTGATCGGCAAACGGAACGGCCGCCTGCCCCGGCCCGCCGGCCAATGCGATGATCAGCCCTGCGCCGCGCGGAAAGCGGCGCTGAGCCGCAACCCTGAGCTTTACCGTGCCTGGCGATTTTCCTGAATGATCGAGTGGGACGGTTAGCGTTGCACAGCGAAACTGACTGCTCTTCGGGCACGAGCCAAACTTCAGCGCTAGTGCGCTACTTGCCGTCAGGCCGAGCGCGACGAAGCTGAGGACGAGCGCACCAACCAGAAGATGTCGCCGGGCGACCATCGCTCAAACCTACTCGGCTCGAGCAACGATTGCGCCGACTCACAAAGATCTACTCGTCGCCCCCCGCTTGCTCTTGATCGCCGCTGGCTGGCCGCGCGTGGAACCCAGCGCAGCTCCCAACCGGGATCCGCGGATAGCGCGGGAAGCTCGGATCCTCGGCGGCGCGCTCGCAGAGCGAGAAGAGTGAACCGCGCGTCGTTGGCACGACTCTCTGGAAGAGACAACCGCCACAGAGTCCAAAATTCGCTTTGCTCATCGAGCCACGAGATTACCGCCGTACCCTGATAGGGAGCGCTCAAGCGCTCGTCTCCAACCTTTATGAATAATCCGAACTCAGAACAGCTAGATGCGCCCGACTCGGGCATGACGACGTTCCTAAGGCTGCTCGGCTTTCTGCGTCCTTACCGCCGCAGCGTCTTCGCCTCACTGAGCTTCGCACTGCTGGCTATGGTGATGACGGTTTCGATTCCTTGGTTGACCGGCCAAGCGATCAACAAGATCTACGCCGGCGACAAAGCCAACCTGAAATTGCTCGCCGGAGCTGTCCTGTTGGCGGGAATCCTGCGAGCAATATTGACCGTCATTCGCCGCCTCGTCGCCGGTCGCGTCTCGCTTGGGGTCGAATTCGATCTGCGTGCGCGGATTTACGGCCACCTGCAGTCGCTGGAGCTCGCCTTTTTCGATCAGCAGCAGACCGGGCAGCTGATGTCGCGCGCAACGGTTGACCTTCAGTCCGTTCGCTTCTTTCTCGGCTACGGCCTCGTCTTCCTGATTCAGGCGCTGCTGACGATCGGCCTGGCAGCGATTGCAATGTTCTTGACCGATCCGACATTGGCTGCGCTCTCGCTAGCGCCGGTGCCGTTCGTGATCTTGATCGCGTTCCGCTACGGACGACGCTCACGCCCTGCTTTGCAGGAGGTTCAGCAGCGAGTTGCTGAGCTGACGGCTGAGGTCGAGGAGAACATTGCGGGCGTGCGCGTCGTCAAGGCGTTCGCCGCGGAGAAGCGCCAGCGGCTGAGCTTCGACTACCGCGTGGGCCGAGTCTTCGACCAGTCGATGGTTTCGACGCGACTGACCGCTTTCTACGGCCCGTTCATTGGTTTCCTGCCACAGCTTGGGCTCGCCGCAGTGCTCTTCTTCGGTGGCCGTCAAGTGATTAACGGCGAGCTATCGATCGGCTCCTTCTCGGCCTTTTACACCTACCTGCTGATGCTGATCGCGCCGATGCGGACGTTCGGAATGATGCTCGGCCTCTCTCAACGCGCGACGGCATCTGGCGGCCGTATCTTCCAAATCCTCGACCGCCAGCCAGAGGTGACCGCCGAGCCGGGCGCGGGACCGTTGCCAGATGGCGGCGGCCGCGTGCAGTTCGAAAATGTGACGCTGCGCTACCCCGGTGCGTCGAGCGACGCGCTTGAAGGAATTGAGCTAGACGTTCGGGCCGGCCTCACGGTTGCCTTGGTCGGCGGCACCGGCTCCGGCAAAAGCTCGCTCGTTCAGCTAATCCCGCGGCTCTATGACACGACAGGTGGCCGTGTTTTGGTCGACGGCGTCGACGTCCGCGACGTTGATCCTGCGGAGCTGCGCAGCCAGATTGCTGTCGTAAACGACGACCCCTTCCTGTTCTCGGCCAGCGTTCGCGACAACATCGCTTACGCCCGACCCGATGCCAGCGACGCCGATGTCCTCGCCGCCGCCGAGCGCGCACAGGCAGCCGACTTCATCGAGCGCCTCCCAGACGGATTCAGCACGATGGTCGGCGAACGCGGCCTGACTCTCTCCGGCGGCCAACGCCAACGGCTCGCAATTGCCCGCGCGCTACTGGCCGACCCACGGATTCTGATCCTTGACGACGCCACGTCGAGCGTTGATGCCTCAACCGAACAGCAGATCAAGGCGGCGCTGCGCGAAGTGATGGCTGGGCGAACGACCTTCGTGATCGCGCACCGACTCTCGACGATCGCACTGGCCGAGGAGATCGTGTTGCTCGAGGACGGCCGCCTCGTTGCCCACGGCGACCACGCACACCTGCTGGTCGAGAGCGACCTCTACCGGCAGATTGTCGAAAAGGGCTTGCCCGACCAGGTCTTCCTGACGCGCAAGCCCACCGAGAGCGAGGTCGCTGGGCTATGAGCAAGAGCCAGCGTCAAGAGATGG
>JBIHZY010000147.1:0-4339 GCA_044240185.1 Solirubrobacteraceae bacterium | reverse complement strand
AGATTCTCGGCGCGGAACTCGACCAGCTCCCGCTGCCCTAGATCAACCCCTTCGAGCGCTACTCCGGGCTCAACAAAAAGCGTGCCGCCTTCGCTGTGGAGGCGCGGCGCGTTGACGGCGGCCTGAACCTCGCCGCCGCGGTCGATCAGATTGACGATAACTTGCAGAATCGCCGAACGGATCCGGTTGGATCCGGCGCTGCCGATCGCCAGTTCGGCCGTCCCGTCGGCGGCGAGCACGACGGTCGGCGCCATCATCGAAGGCATCCGCTGCCCTGGCGCAGCTCGGAAGAAGCCGAGCGGGTTTAGGTCCTCCTCGCCCATCATGTTGTTGACGTGAATCCCCGTGCCCGGGACTACAACAGCCGATCCTTCGCCGTTCGAGCAGGTCACGGAGCAGGCGCGCCCATCGTCGTCGATCACGCTGATGTGGGTCGTGGAACCCAGGTTTGCGGCGAGGAAGCGGCGCAGGAAGTCAGGGTCGATCAAGCCTGCTGTGAACTGGGGCGTGCGCAGCGCCTGAGCCTCGTCAATGACCTCCAGCAGCTGTGCAGTCGTTGGAATCCCTTCAGGACAGATCTGCTGTAGCCGCGAGAAGGCCAAAACGAGCAGCGCGCCGCCGGCCGACGGCGGCGGGTTCGTGAGGATTCTGCGCCCGCGGTACTCAGCGGCGACCGGTTCGCGCGCGATCACCTCATAGGCGGCGAGGTCGGCGATGTCGAGGAGTCCACCTAGCTGCTGCACCTCAGCGACGATCGCTTCGGCAATGTCACCGCTGTAAAACGGAGCCGCTCCATCAGAGCCGAGCCGTTCGATCGTCTCAGCCAGCTCCGGGCTGGCGAACGGCTCGCCGAGCGCCAATGGCCGACCGTCGCGCGTGAACTCAGCCGCCGCACCCGGCGTCGAGCAGAGAATCCCGTCGAGGATCTCGAAGACGTAGGCCTGTGGCCGATTCAGCGGCACTCCGTCGCGAGCCAAGTTCGCTGCCGGCGCGGCTAGGTCGCTCAGCGGCATCGTCGCCCAGCGCTCGGCGGCGGCGGCGATCCCGGCCGGGCTGCCGGGCACGCCGCACGAAGCGGCACCGCAGTAGAAGGTCTGAGTCGCGTCCCCAAACGAGACTTCCACCGGCAGCAGCGGCGCGTGCTCATCGTCATCGCCGTGCCCCGGCGCGGCGACGAAGAAGTCAAGCAACGTTGGCTCCTCTCCCGCGCCAGCGACGAGCATGTAGCCACCGGCGCCTGGGCCGGTCAAGAGCGGTTCGCAGACCCATGAAGCGAGGACCGCCGCGATTGCCGCATCGACTGCGTTGCCTCCGGCGCGCAGAACCTCAGCGCCAACTTCGGCAGTCTTCTGATGGCCTGCGGCGACCATTCCTGTAGCGCCGCTCATCAACCGTAAAGTAGTGACTACTGCGTTGGCTGCGGATCTAGCCCGCCGTCGGCTGACTAACCGCCAGGCATGAACTCAGGCACATCGAGCGTGTCAACGCCTGTGCCTGTGCGAACCGTGTTCTTGCCGCTGCGGCCTCCGCGGCCGCGTTCAACGCGAGGCTCGCCGGCAGGCTCTTCAACCCGCTGACGCCTTGCGCGCTGGGCGGTGTCGCCGTAGCGAGTCGCAACGACGGTGACCCAAACCTGATCATCGAGAGCGTCGTCAACCATTGCGCCGAAGATGATCGTGGCGTCTGGGTGCGCGGCTTCGGCGACGGCCTTGGCAGCTTCGTTGATCTCCCAAAGCGAGAGGTCGCTGCCACCGGTGATCGAGAGCAGGATTGAGCGCGCGCCGTTGATGTCGGTTTCCAGCAGCGGCGAGGCAACTGCCTGCGCAGCGGCGTCGAGCGCACGGGATTCGCCCGTGCCCATGCCGATTCCAAGCAGCGCCGGCCCGGCGTCGGACATGATTGTGCGCACGTCGGCGAAGTCGAGGTTGATGATCCCCGGCAGCGTGACGAGGTCGGAGATCCCTTGAACGCCTTGACGCAGTACGTCATCGGCGATGCGGAAGGCTTCGACCATCGAGGTGCGCTGGTCGAGCACTTCGAGCAGCCTGTTATTGGGGACGACGATCAACGTGTCGACCTCTTCGCGCATCGCATCAATTCCAAGCGACGCGGTTGAGGAGCGGCGAGTTCCCTCAAAGCCGAATGGGCGCGTGATGATGCCGACCGTCAGTGCGCCGACCTCTCGCGCAATGCGAGCAATGATCGGCGCGGCGCCGGTGCCTGTGCCGCCACCGGCTCCGGCCGCGACGAAGACCATGTCCGAACCCTTCAGCAGGTGCTTGATGCGGTCGTAATCTTCCATCGCAGCGGCGCGGCCGAGCTCAGGGTCGGCGCCTGCGCCGAGCCCGCGCGTCAGAGCTTCACCGATGTGGACGGTTACGTCGGCTTGAGTCTGCTGAATCGATTGAACATCGGTGTTGATCGCGATGAATTCGACGCCAGCGATGCCAGCTTCGATCATCCGGTCGACAGCGTTGACGCCGGCTCCACCTACGCCGACTACGCGCAACACCGGGCCGCCCTTCTTGGCCTTCGGCGAACGGTTCGCAGCCGGATCTGGCGCCGGCGGCATCAGCGGCGGCTCAATTACCGGTGCGTCAAGAATGTCGTCCGGGATCTCCGAGCTGAAGGCGCTGCGAAGGCGCTCCTGCGGCGTCGGTGTGACGCGCGTCTCCGGCTCGCGGCCAGCCTCCGTCTGCGGCTGATCAGGGCTGGCGGCCTTTGTTGGTTCAGCGGCCTCGCCTTCCGGCGCGCCCTTCTCGGTGCGGCGGAAAAGTTCAGATAGTGGGCCTTCACGCATGCTTGCGCGGCTCTTCTTGTCTTTAGCCATGTGACAGCACCTCCTTGGCGAGGGCACGGTAGGAATCTGCGGCGCTGCCGTTGGGCTCGTACTTGAGCACCGACATCCCCTGGACGGGGGCCTCGGCAAAGCGGATCGTCTTCTTGATCCGCGAAGCGAAGACGCGGTCGCCGAAGTTCTCTTCGAGAATCTCGATCGCTTCCTTGGCGTGAACCGTGCGGGTATCCATCAGCGTCGGCAGAATGCCTTCGATCTCGATCTCCGGGTTGAGGTTCTCGCGAATCATCTGGAGCGTGTTCTGCAGCTGAATCAGCCCGCGCATTGAGAGATATTCGCACTGCACCGGGACGATCACCTTGTTTGCCGCGGTCAGCGCGTTGATCGTTAGAAGGCCAAGGCTCGGCGGCGTGTCAATGCAGACGAAGTCGTAGTCGTCTGAGACTGCCATCAGTGACTTCTGCAGCGAACGTTCGCGGCCGATCTTCGTTGACATTGCGATCTCAGCGCCGGCTAGGTCGATCGAAGCTGGGGCTAGATCGATCTCACGCGTGACGATTACGTCACGGATCGGCTTGTCGTGGACGAGCACGTCGTAGATCGAGTTGTCGAGCGTGTCAGGGTCGATCCCCTGCGACATCGTCAGGTTGCCCTGAGGGTCCATGTCGATGCAGAGCACACGATGGCCCGATTCAGCCAGCGCGACGGCAAGGTTGAGTGTTGTCGTCGTTTTGGCGACTCCACCCTTCTGGTTTGCGAATGCGATGACTTTTGGCTTTTTATTACCCATGCGAGTGCTCCGGTCGTCTGTTGGACCCGTACTCGCGCTGTATTCGCATTGGCTGGCGCTATTCCTTCCCAAAAGCGGCCCAATCGCCTAAAGGCAAGAAAATCTCCAGCTTCTAGGCTCTGCTGTGCGATGAGCGGATCCCTCGGCAGCAGCCTGCAGCAGCGTTCGGTAGTGATCTGTGCCGGTTCGGGCGGCGTTGGCAAGACAACGACGGCAGCGGCGATAGCGGCCGGCCTCGCGGCAGAGGGAAAGCGCGTCGCAGTTGTGACGATCGACCCGGCGCGGCGCCTGGCCGACGCGCTCGGCCTAGAGCAGCTGACAAACCAGCCGGAGCTGGTTGATGGCAAGCGCTTCGAGACCGCTGGACTAAAGATCAAGGGCGAGCTGTGGGCGATGACGCTCGATTCGCAGAGAACCTTTGATGAACTGATCGAAACGCTCTCGCCCGACGAGCAGACGCGCGACCAGATTCTCGGCAACCGAATTTACGAGGAGCTCTCGGGCGCCGTCGCCGGTTCTCAGGAGTTCACTGCGATAGCGAAGCTCTATGAGCTCGATCGCTCGGGTCGCTTCGACGCGATCGTGCTCGACACGCCGCCTTCGCGCAACGCGCTCGACTTTCTTGCCGCGCCGGACCGGCTGACCGGCTTCTTTGATGGCCGCGCGCTGAAGCTGCTGCTCGCTCCAACCGGCTTTGCGGCGCGCGCGCTGGGCGTTGGCACTGGCGCGATCCTCGGCGTGCTGAAACGAAT
>JBIHZY010000146.1:0-4369 GCA_044240185.1 Solirubrobacteraceae bacterium | reverse complement strand
GCGGGGGAACCAAAGGCCTAATAAGCCCGGGGCGAATCGTCACCGAAGTGTGATGTAGCGCGGCCCTTTTTCGCGCGAGCCCGACAGCTAACCCCGCAGGCACTCAAAAGAGGGGGTTCCCCATGATCAACACCAAGCGAAAACCACTAATTGCGATTGTTGTAGTAGCCCTGCTGGTTCCAGCAGCGAGCGCTTCAGCAGCAACGACGCAGCCAGTAGTCAGCGCCCCGACCGCGCTTCCTAAGATCCAGACCAAGACGCTGCGCGCCGGAGCAAAGGGCGCCAACGTGACCGCTCTTCAAGAACTTCTAAACCGCGTTGGAATCACCGTTCCGGTCACCGGTAATTACGTGACTGAGACGACCAAGGCTGTTCAGCGCTTCCAGTTTGCTGCTCAGATCGGCGTCAGCGGCGTTGCCAGCACGACAACGATCAAAGCGCTCGTGCTGTCGGCCCGCGGCCCTCGCTCGGTTGACACCAGCGGCGGCGCCAACGTTGGCTCCGACCCAAGCGTCACGAAGAAGCTCGGCAAGCGCCTCCCAGTCGTCCTCGGAATGAGCGGACGCGACGTGCGTGAGCTACAGACCTATCTTCGCCGCGCCGGCGACAAGCGCGCCCCCGTTCCGACCGGTGAGTTTGGCCCGATGACGGTAGCCGCGGTTAAGCGCTTTGAAGCCAAGCAGAAGCGCCCCGTCGATGGCGTCGCCGATGCCGGCGACGTTTATGCGCTGCGGATTGAGGTTGGTCAGGACGCCTCGCCCGGTAGTTCAGGCGACCCGGTCGCTGGCGACATCCCGACCTCACTGGTTCCCGGCAACAGGGCTCGCGTCACTAAGAGCGGCCTTGCGATCGCGCCCGAGAACGCGCCGATCGCCGTTCAGAAGGTCATCGCTGCCGGCAACAGGATCGCTTTCAAGCCTTACCTCTGGGGCGGCGGCCACGGCAAGTGGGAAGACAGCGGCTACGACTGCTCCGGCTCGGTCAGCTACGCGCTGCGTGGCGCCAAGCTGATTAGCAGCCCCGAGGCTTCTTATGGCTTCTTTGGCTACGGCAAGGCTGGTAAGGGTGAGTGGATCACGATCTACACCAACTCCGGCCACATGTACATGACCGTCGCCGGAATTCGCTTCGACACCAGCGGCCGCGGCAACAACGGTTCGCGCTGGCAGACTGAGATGCGCTCCTCAAGCAGCTTCAAGGTTCGCCACCCCAGCGGGCTTTAGTAGCGCTTAGTCATCGCTGCGTGGCGGCTTGCGGCCGCGCTTGTGCTCTGAGCGTTCGCGCTTCTCTTTCAGCCGTCGTTCCTTCGCGCCCTTCGATGGGCGCGTCGGACGGCGGCCTTTGCGAACTTTCAGCCCCTCGCGCAGCTTGTCGCGCAGCCGCTCAAGGGCGAGCTCGCGGTTGCGCGCTTGGCTGCGACCGTCCTGAGCGATCGCACGGACCACCGGCCCACCGCAGCGCTCAGTGATCATTTCGCGCTGGCGTTCGCTCAATGACTCCGACTCGCGCACGTCAAAGATCGCCTCAACGCGCGAATCGGTCACGTTGGCGTGCTGCCCGCCCGGCCCCGATGATCGGCTGGTACGGATCTGAACCTCGCGCAGCGGGATCGCCAAGCCTCCGTTGATCACAATCGGATCGTCCACGAGAGTGATGCTACGCAGCGGCGCTGACTACTCTGTTGGTATGACCGATACAGCTAGTGACACCTACTCAATCCCGCAGGAGTCGATCGACCTGCGCGACATGATTCGCCAGATCTCTGAAGAGCAGATCGCGCCGCGCGCGCACGACATTGATGCGAGCGCTGAATACCCCTGGGATATCCGCAAGCTATTGGCGGAGAACGACATTCTCGGCCTGCCGTTCGACACCGAATACGGCGGCACCGGCACCGGCGCGCTGATGCTGAACATTGCGATCGAGCAGATCGCGATGTCCTGCGCTTCGTCCTCGCTGATCTTGATGGTGCAGGACCTTGGCACGCTGCCAATCCGGCTCTTCGGCAGTGACGAGCAGAAGCAGCGCTTCCTGCCTAGCTGCGCCAGCGGCGAGAAGTCACCGGCCTTCGCGCTCTCCGAGCCAGAGGCCGGCTCCGACCCGGGCGCGATGCGCACGACAGCCAAGCTTGACGGCGACGAGTGGGTAATCAACGGTTCGAAGAACTGGATCACCAACGCTGGTGTCGCCGACTTCTACGTCGTCATGGCCTCGACCGACCGTGAGAACCGCCGCATCGGCGCCTTCATCGTTGAAGCCGACCGCGAAGGGGTCTCGATCGGCAAGCTCGAGAAGAAGATGGGGATCAAGGGCTCGCCGACCGGCTCACCGGTCTTCGACGAGGTTCGGATTCCGCAGGAGAACGTGATCGGTGACCCTGAGAAGGGGCTCAGCGTTGCGCTCGGCGTGCTTGAGCGCACGCGGCTCGGCGCCGCTGCCCAGGCAGTCGGCATCGCCCAGGGCGCGACCAACTACGCCAACGAGTACGCGAAGGAGCGGATCACCTTCGGCAAGCCGATCCACGAGCACCAGGGGATCGCCTTCAAGCTGGCTGAGATGGAGGCTCGCACGGCAGCAGCGCGCGAGCTGACCTACCGCGCCGCCGCGGCCTCCGACCGTGACGAGCCGGGGCTGGCGAAGCTGACTTCAATGGCGAAGTTGATCGCCTCCGACACTGCGATGTGGGTCACTACCGAAGCCGTTCAGGTTCTCGGCGGCTACGGCTACGTCAGCGAGTACCCAGTTGAACGGATGATGCGCGACGCCAAGATCACCCAGATCTACGAGGGGACCAACGAGATCCAGCGGATCGTGATCTCGCGGGCGATGAGGTAAGGGCAGAAGGCCGCGATGCCCACTCTCTCCCGCATCGCTGTTGCATCGGTCGTCGCGCTCGCGGCCGGAATCTCAAGCTCGGTTCTGCTCGGCGGTTTCAGTATCAACCCGACCTTCCACCTGATTCAGGTGATCGCGCTTGGCGTGCTCGGCGTGGCCGTGATCTTCGGTGGTGCGATTCTGATTGCTTTCCGCCTCTCCGACTACACCAATCCCGAATCAGAAGCGGAGTTCGAAGCACTCGTAATCGAGAGCGAGCGCCTTGCCCGCCACGGGCTGGCGGTCGAGCCGGACGAAGAAGAGTTCCTCGACCTCGACCCGTTCAACGACGAGGACTTTGAGGAGCTCGTTCGCGACGCGCTCGATGACCTGCCCGACCTGCTGCGCGAGGCGCTGCAGCGCAACGTTGCCGTCGTGATCTCAAACGGCGGCCGCCGCCATCGCGCCTACGGCCTCTATCAGGGCGATGGCGCTACGCGCGACAACTACCCCGACCGAATCATCATCTTCCGCGACACGCTGCGCCGCGACTTCGGCCACGACCCGGCGCTGCTGCGCGAGCAGGTCGTCGTGACCGTGCGCCACGAGCTCGCCCACCACATTGGCTTTGACGAGCTCGGGGTGCAGGGCCTAGGACTTTGAGCTGCGCTTAGCGCGGTGCCATCCGGATCGCGCCGTCGAGGCGGATCGTCTCACCGTTGAGCATCGGGTTCTCGACGATCTGCTGCGCTAGCTGCGCGTACTCCGCAGGACGACCAAGGCGGCTTGGGAACGGCACCTGAGCGCCGAGTGCAGCGCGCTTATCTTCCGGCAGCGCGCCAAGCAGCGGCGTGTCAAAGAGACCGGGGGCGATCGTGTTGACGCGGATCCCCTTATCGGCAAGGTCACGCGCTGCCGTGATCGTCATTGCGACGACGCCGCCCTTCGAAGCTGAGTAGGCGATCTGGCCAACCTGACCTTCGAAGGCCGCGACGGAAGCGGTGTTGATGCAGACGCCGCGCTCGCCTTCTGCGTCAGGCTCGTTGCTGCTGAGCATGCTGAAGGCTGCAAGCCGCATCAGGTTGAAGGTTCCGATCAGGTTGATGTCGATGATCACCTTGAAAGCGTCAAGCGGGTGGGGACCCTTGCTTGATGCGACCTTGATCGGGATGCCGGTTCCAGCGCAGGAGATCGCAATCCGCAATCCGCCTTCTGCCTCGGCGGCCTTATCGACAGCCGCCTGAACCTGGTCCTCCTCGCGCACGTCGGTCTGAACGAAAGTAATCCCCAGCTCTTCTGCCAGCGGTTCACCCTTCTCTGGGTTGACGTCGGCGATGACGACCTGCGCGCCGGCCGCGTGGAGACGGCGAACGGTTGCTTCGCCAAGTCCTGATGCGCCGCCGGAGACGATTGCTCCCTTGCCTTCAATATCCATTGTTTAAAGCTCCTGTTGGGTTGGGCGGCGAATGGTATGAGAAGGCGGCGCGCCGCGTCGGCGGCCACCTGCTTTATGCTTCTTCGCAGCCGGTGCAATCGCCCGGCACAAAGGCCCCGT
>JBIHZY010000145.1:0-4370 GCA_044240185.1 Solirubrobacteraceae bacterium | reverse complement strand
CACGCCAAAGGCCAATGACGAAGCGCAGAGCAGCGCGATCATGAGATGGAATGGGCGGGTCATTGGTTCCTTTCGTATGCGGTTAATCCGCAGGGTTCCTGTAAACCTATCTGCCGTCTCGGAGAGTGCGGCTAAACCGAGCGCATCATGCCGCCGTCAACGACCAAGGCGACGCCGGTGACGTAGCTGGCCTGCGCTGAGCAGAGGAAGGCAACCGCGGCGGCGAATTCCTCCGGGCTTCCCAGTCGCCCGGCGGGAATCTCTTCGCGCGCCATCTCGTCGGCTCCTTGGCGTGAGCCATAAAGCTCGTAGAGGCGGTCGGTCGCAATCCGGCCAGGCAGCACGCTGTTGAGCGTCACGCCGTCACGGGCAACTTGGTGGGCGATCGTCTTGATCGCCGCCAGCGTCGCGGACCGGTTGGCGTTACTTAGCATCAGGCCGGCTGCCGGCTCACGGATCGTCGTCGAACCAACGTTGACAATCCTGCCCCAGCTCCGTGAGCGCATGTTCGGCATCACTGCCTCGATGAACTTCAGCGGTGAGAGGACAAGGTCTTCGTAGGCGTCGTGCCACTGCTGGTCGCTGAAGCCGAGCGCGTTGGGGTCGAGCGGCGGGCCGCCAGTGTTAGTCACAAGAATGTCGATTGGGCCGAGGAAGTGCTCGATCTCGTGGACGAGAACCGGGATCCCTTCAAGGTTGCCACTGTCGTGGGCGAAGCCGGTCGCGCCGATCTGCTTGGCGGCCTTCTGGATGTGCTCCTCATCACGTGAAGTGATCGCTACCTTCGCGCCTTCAGCCGCCAGCGTCTTCGCGACGGCGAGGCCGAGTCCCTTCGATGCTCCGGTTACGAGCGCTACGCGCCCTTCGATTCCAAGATCCATCAGATCTCAATCCTACGCGCCGCGAGCCCGCCGCACCAGAGCGCGAAGCAAATAATTGCGATTACTGCCCCAAGCCAGTGCGCGCCGAGCACAGTGGCAATCGCGCTCGGGATCCCTGCGAGCACCGCGCCGAGCAACGCTGGCGGCAGTGGAAGCTGAACCGCGAGCGCCGTGATCGTCGCCGCAACGATCCACGCAAGCGGCCCGATCAGCCAGCCGAAGCTCTCGAATGCCGCGTGCGGCAGCAGCAGGCCGCTGATCAGCGCTAGCACGCCGACGGCGACGAGCTGAACTAGGCCCGCCCTCAGAGCTACGGAAGTCTTGATCCTCATCAAGCTGATTGTGGCGGATCGTCGTCGGTGAGGATGATCAGGTCGGCGCGCTCGCGCGTTTGCTCGCGCTCGAACAGCTCCCGCTCCTGCTCCGCCCAGCTCTCCCAGTGAGGCGCAAACATTTCGCCGTCGCGCTCGAGCGCGCGCCGCTGGCGCAGTTCGGCGTTGGCATCAAGCCAAATGATCATGCTTAGGAACGGCGCGGCCGCGCGGCTGCCGCAGCCTGCACCGTCAACAACCAAGGTCTCGCAGGGCGGCAGCGATCGTCGCTCGCCCTCGCTACTGGAGAGCCAATTCCACGGCCGCACTGTCGCTTCCAAACCTTCGCTGAGCGGCCGAAGAACATCGTCAACGAGCCGCTGCGCTCCGTCCGCGAGGCCGTCCCATCCGTGGTAGAGCTGGTCGGTGTTGAGCACCAGCGCACCGTCAAGACTTTCGCCTAGCTGCGCGGCGAGCGTCGTCTTGCCCGAGCCGGCAGGGCCGTCGACGGCGACTACGCGAGTCTGGCCGGCTAGCGGCGCCCGCTGGGAGATCTGTGACGCCAGCTCTGCAATCTCGGTCGCCATGCGGCTGGCTAGTTAGTAGGTAGGTAGTCGTTGGTGAAGAAGTTATTCCAGTCGGGCTCGCTCGCCAGCGGCTTGCCGTCATCTCCGGTCAGCAGCTTTGAGGAGTAGAGGAAGCTGCCGTATTTCGTCCAGATTGCCTCGTCGACCGGGCCGATCTTGCCGTCCACGCCTTTGTAGTAACCGTCGCCCGCGAGCATTAGTGCGCTCTGCCGGGCGAGCTTTGCGTCCTTGATCGTCTGTGGGTTCGCTTTGACGAGCAGCTTTGCCGCCTCGACTGGGTTCTCTTGCGCGTACTGGTAACCCTTCTGCGTTGCGGCGAGGAACTTCTTCGCTGTGTCGGGGTTCGCTTTCAAATATTTGTTGCTCGATTCGATCACTGAGGAGTACTGAACCGGGAAGCCGTAGTCGGTGAACTCGAAGAAGCGCATCGGCTTGCCGAGCAGCTTGGCCTGAATCCCTTCCCAGGTCGTGACCGCGATCGTGAAGTCGGCTGCATTGTTGTAGACGGCCTCGTAGGCGGTCGTGTTGAGCGTGACGGTTTTGAAAACCCCCGTGCCGCCATCGGCCTTGATCACGTACTCAAGCTCCGGCCCCTCATCAGGGGTGCCGAAGCCGGCGTAGGTCTTGCCGTCAAGGTCCTTTGGTGATTGGAGAGCCTTGTTGCTGGCCTGAACGCCGATCGCGTACTGCGTCTTGGCGATGTTGGCCATCACTTGGAGCACGTCCTGCCCGGAGGCGCGGGCGTAGGCAATCCCGGCCTGGTTGCCGACCCCGAAGTCAGCCTTGCCGCGCGCGACCAGCGTCTCCGGCGCCGTATTGGCATAGGGAAGGATCTTCACGTTCAACCCTTCGTCCTTGTAATAGCCGAGCTGGTCGGCGACGAAGATGCCGATGTGGTTTGTGTTCGGCGTCCAGTCGAGCGCGATGCTTACCGGCGTGCTGCCTGAACTATTCGAGCTGGAAGTTTGCTCCGAACCGCAGCCGCTCACAACGACGGCGACCAATGCCGCTGCGACCACCGTTGTCATCGAAACTTTGCTCAGCTGCTTCACGTGCGGCTCCGTCGGTTAGTTGGATCATGGACTGTATGTGCTTGTCGTAGTGGCTAGGCGTCAGCCGCGAGCCTCCAGCCCGGTACGCTGACGAGGCCGATGAGACAGTTAGGCAGGCTCGTTCCCGCACTCCTCGTAATCGCCCTGCTGCTGATCGTGTGGCAGCTCTACTCGACGCTCGGTGAGGTCGGAAACGACCTGCTGCCAGCGCCCAGTCGCGTTGCCAGCGCCGGCTGGGCCGACCGCACCTCACTGTGGGGCAACCTGCTTCCGACGGTGCGCGAAGTGGTGCTCGGTTTTGCGCTCTCGTTGAGCTTCGCCTTTTCGCTCTCAATTCTGCTTGACCGCTCGCAGGCCGTGCGCCGCGCACTTACGCCGGTGCTGATCGGGAGCCAGACGCTGCCGATCATCGTGCTCGCGCCTCTGGTCGTGATCTGGTTTGGCTTTGGCCTGACGCCGAAGATCCTGCTGGTCGCGCTCGTCACCTTCTTCCCGCTACTCGTCGGCCTACTCGAGGGCTACGCCTCGACAACGCGGGCGGCGATGACTTTGATGGAGACGATGGGCGCCGGCTGGTGGAAGACCTGGCGGCTCGTTCGGTTGCCGTCGGCGCTGCCGAGCTTCTTCACGGGGCTGCGAATCTCCGTCACCTACGCCGTCGTCGCGGCGATCTTCGCCGAGTACGCCGGCGCCGAGCTTGGGCTTGGGATCTACATGCAGTCGGCGAAGAATTCGTTCCGCACTGATCTAGTGCTCGCTGCCGTCGTTCTCTGCGCGCTTTTGACGCTGGCGCTTTATGCGCTGACCTTCGCCTTGCAGCGGCTTGTGATGCCTTGGTACGCGCAGTCAAGGGAGCGTCCGTCATGACGCGGATTGAGCTTGAAGGCGTAAGCAAGAGCTTCGCCTCGCGCGAAGGCAGGCTGGAGGTGCTGGACGCGATTTCGCTCAGCGTTCAGCCGGGCGAGTTTGTTTCGATTCTCGGACCAAGCGGCTGCGGCAAGTCAACGATCTTCTCACTGCTTACGGGGATCGAACCGGCCGACGGCGGAACGCTGCTTGCGGGTGGCGAGCCGCTAGCCGCCGGGCGTCAGCCGTTCGCGTGGATGCCGCAGGATGATGTGCTCTTCCCATGGCGAACGGTGCTCGGCAATGTCGCGCTAGGCGCTGAGGTGGCGGCGGGCCTCTCACGCGGCGAGGCCCGTGACCGTGCGCTTGAGCTGCTGCCCACCTTCGGCCTCGAAGAGTTCGCCGACTCACGCCCGTTCCAGCTCTCCGGCGGCATGCGCCAGCGCGCCGCGCTCGCCCGAACCGTCGCGCAGGGCCACGACGTGCTGCTGCTCGACGAGCCGTTCGGCGCGCTCGACGCGCTCACCCGCACCGACCTTCAGCTTTGGCTCGAGCAGATCTGGGAGCGCGAGCGCTGGACAGTCGTGCTGATCACCCACGACGTGCGCGAAGCGGTGCTGCTCTCCGACCGCGTCTACGTGCTCGGCCCGCGCCCGGCGACCGTTCGGCTCGAGCTCGAAATCCCACTGCCGC
>JBIHZY010000020.1:0-14732 GCA_044240185.1 Solirubrobacteraceae bacterium | reverse complement strand
ATCGCCCTCGCAACGCGCACCTCGCAGCTGAGCTGCGCGATCACTGAAGGCGCGCCGTAAGCCTTCTCGCCGGGGCTGGCTGCAAAGCGTTCGCCAACCTCACGCTGAACCATCGCGACCCAGCGCGTCACCTGCGGCAGCAGCTCGACGCTGCGCAGAATCACCGTCGCAGCGATTCCATAGGGAAGGTTGGCGACGACCTTCGTCGGCGGCGGGTCAAGCTCGGCTAGGTCGAAAACCATCGCATCGCCGACGTGGAGCGTCGTGTTAGGGCTCGACGAGAGCGCATCTTCGAGCGCAGGAACTAGCGCGCGGTCAAGTTCGATCACGTGCAGGTGGCCGCAGAGCGGCGCTAGGTGTTCGCTGAGAACGCCGAGCCCCCCACCGATCTCAAGCACAACATCGCCGGGGCCGAGCTCAGCTAGGCGGTCGATCACGCCGAGGATGTTGGAGTCGATCAGGAAGTTTTGGCCGAGGTCGTGTTTCGGACGAATGTTGAATTCGCGGATTCTGCGCAGGCTTGGCTGAACCGGCAGCTCACCCCCTGGCTCGGCAATCACGCCGCTCACCAACCGAACAGCTCGGCCGCGTTGCGCTCAATCATCTGGTCAAAGCTTGCGTAATCGACGCCGCGCTGCTTGGCGACAAACTCGGCCGTGTGAACCACGTACCCCGGCGTGTTGCGCTCGCGGCGGCGAAGCTGCGGCGTCAGGTAAGGCGCGTCGGTCTCGACCAGGAGGCGATCGTCCGGCACGAGCGCAGCGGCCTCAGCCAAGTCGCTCGCCTTTGGGTAGGTGACGTTGCCGGCAAATGAGATCCACCAGCCCTCGGCGAGACACTCCTCGAGCCGCGTCGGCATCGTGAAGCAGTGCAAGATCACACGAACTCCTTTGGCCTGCTCGCGCAGCGTGTCGATTGAGAGATCATCGGCCTCGCGGGTATGGATGATCAGCGGCTTCCCCAGCTCAGCAGCGATCTCGATCTGCGCTTCGAAGGCCAGCCGCTGATCCTCGAGCGGCGCGCCTTCGCGGTAGCGATCGAAGCCGGTCTCACCGACGGCACGGCAGAGCGGGTCGGCGGCCAGCTCGCGCAGCTCGGCGCGGTCGGCGCCGGAGAAGCCGGTTGCGTTATTCGGGTGGTGACCAACGGCGGCGAAGACCGACGGGAACTCAGCCGCTGCGGCGAGCGCATCACGCGAACTGGCAGCGTCGGTGCCGACGGTAAGCATCCTCGTTACCCCGGCTGCGAGCGCCTCAGCTACAAGCTCCCCGTTCGGCGCTTCGCAGAAGTCGAGATGGGTGTGGCTATCGATCATCGCTGCGCCTTAACTCGCCTCGTCAGGATCCTTCGGGAACATCGGCTCGATCTTCTCGATCGCGCCGAGCGAACCGCTGCCAAAGGTTGCTGCAGAGTAACTCTCGTCACTCGCGCCGAGCGCGCCAAGCAGCTTCTCAGCACTAGCCGGAAGCCAAGGTGAGAGCAGCACGGTCAGCGAGCGCAGCGCCTCGCAGAGCGTTGCCAGCACTTCGTCCAACCGATCGGCGTTGGCCTCGTCCTTTGCGAGCGTCCATGGAGCGCTCTCTTCGACGTACTGGTTGCAGCGCCGCACGCGCTCCCAAATTGTCTCCAGCGCCTGCGTCACTTCGGCCTTGTCGATCAGCGCCGCGACCTGCTCAGGCAAGACTTCAAAGTCGCTCGCCAGCTCAGCGTCGAGCTGTGAGGTCGGCACTACGCCGTCGCGGTAGCGGTGAACCATCGCGATTGTCCGCGCCGCGAGGTTGCCGTACTCGTTCGCCAGCTCGTTCTCGTAGCGGGCCTCAAAGGCAGCGGCTGAAACCGAGCCGTCGGAGCCGAACGGCACGTCACGCAGCAGGTAGAAGCGCAGCGCGTCGGCGCCGTAGCGCTCGATCACGGCGAACGGGTCGAGCACGTTGCCAAGCGACTTGCTCATCTTCTCGCCATCCATCAAGAGGAAGCCGTGAACGAAGAGGCGCTGGGGCACCGGCAGGTCGGCGGCCATCAGCAGCGCCGGCCAATAGATCGCGTGGAACTTGAGGATGTCCTTGCCGATCAGCTGATAATTGGCTGGCCAGAAGCGTTCCGTCAGGTCCTCGCCCGGCTCGGCGTAGGTCAAGGCCGTGTAGTAGTTCAGCAGCGCATCCCACCAGACGTAGATTGTTTGGTCCTGGTCCCACGGGACGGGGATCCCCCAATCGATCCCGCGGCGCGAGAGCGAAACGTCCTGCAGCCCACCGGCCAAGAATGAGCGGGCCTCGTTATAGCGCGTCTTTGGCTGCACGAAATCGGGCTGGCCGTCGAAGAGCTCTTCGAGCCGCTGCTGAAAAGCTGACAGCTGGAAGAACCAGTTTTGCTCGTTCTCGCGCGTTAGTTCGATGTTGTGGATCGGGCAGGTGTTCCCCTCGGCGACCTCCTGCGCGGTCTTGAAGTCGGCGCAGCGCGGGCAGTACCAGCCTTCGTAGGTGCCTTCGAAGACGTAGCCATTTGCCTTCACCCGTTCGAGAATTTCCTGCACAGCGACTACATGCTGCTCGTCGCTGGTGCGGATGAAGAAGTCGTTACTGGCCTCGAGCTGCGGCATCAACGCACGGAAGCGTTCGGCGTTCTTGTCGGCCAGCGCCTGCGGCTCAACGCCCTCGGCGGCGGCGGCCAGCGCGACCGGCTCGCCGTGCTCATCGGTGCCGGTCAGGAAGAAGACGTCATCGCCGCGCTGACGATGGTGGCGGGCGAGCACATCGGCCGCGATCGACGTGTAGGCATGCCCGAGATGGGGGGCGGCGTTGACGTAGTAGATCGGTGTGGTTACGTAGAAAGCGGGCCGGGCCATCGCGCTGAACGCTAGCGGGCGCAGAGGCACGCGGCGAGGCAACAGCTAGTTCAGTGCTGGCGCTGAGGCTTGACGATGCCCGCCAGTGACGATGCGTTGCGCTCGCGGCGCTCGCGCAGCGCGATCCCGCCGCCGATTGCCGCGCCGCTGATCCCGAGGCCAAGCCAGGCGGCGCCGAGCAGCCAGGAGGTGATCGGACGCGACTGATTCTCTGCGCTCGCCCCTGAGCGCAGAGCAGGCCGCGGCGGCGGCGGCGTTCGGCGACCACGTGGCGCCAGCGGCGCTAACGGCAAGCTTGTTGGCGGCGCGGCAAGCAGGCCCAGGGGGTCGCGGTAGCCGTTGCGCTGACCAACGCGGCGCGCGCCGACGCTGAGCAGAGCATCCGAGCCGAGCGAGCCAAGCTGCTGCCCGGCGACAAGGGCCTCGCCGCGGCTGACGTCAATCTGCGCCAGTCCGAGCTCGGTCGCGGCCAGATTTCCGCAGCGCAGAGTTACGCCGCGGCGCCCGTCTGGGAGCAGCCCGGCGAAGCTCACAACGCCACTGCAAACAGCCCGCACCCTCGCTCCGGCCTGGCCGCGAAGCGTGACGCCGCGGCGCGCGCCAGCGCGGTAAGGATTGCCGCGATCAAAATCAAACCGCTCTCGCAGCTGACGCTCAGCCAGCGGCCATTGCCACTGGCTTGCCTCGCTTGCCAGCGGGCTTATGAGCAAGGCAGTGAGCGCGAGCGCAAGGCAACGAAGTGTGAGGCCGGTCATCGGCGCTGAGGTTAGGTTCGATCGCGCGAACTCGAAGCGATCGCGAGACTGCCGCCGCAAGCCTGTTCTAGTCCCGCAACAGCGTGCGCGAGAGGCGTTGCAAGCGCGGCAGTCGGCACCCAGCGCCGAAGCCCACGACCGCTACGATTTCGACGTGTCTGCCGCGACCACAACGCCGCTCGCGGTAATCCTCGGTGCCGGCCGCGCGGTATGGGGCGGCCTCCCCTCCGCGGTCGTTGACATTCCCGAGCATGGGCGCGTTCTCGACTGGACGCTGTCCGCGCTCTCGGCGCTCGACACAGTTGAGGTCCGTTTCGTCGGCGGTTACCGCGCCGAGGAGGTTCTCCAGCGCTACCCAGAGGTGCAGATCGTGCTCAACCCCGACTGGCAGCACAGCGGCCCGGCCGGCTCGCTCAGCCTTGCCGAACTCGGCGCAGAGCGCCAAACCTACGTCGTCTACTCGGATGTCGTTCTACGCCCCGAATCGGTGGCTGCTTTGGCCGAGGCGCCGGGCCCGATCGCAGTTGCCGTCGACTCTCACTGGCGCAGCCGTTACAGCGACCGCTCGCAGGCCGATCAGGAACAAGCCGAGAAGGTTCTCTTCGCGGGAAACAAGGTTCAGCAGATCGGCCGTGAGCTAACAACCGCCGCGGCCAACGCCGAACTGGCCGGCATCGTC
Source organism: Solirubrobacteraceae bacterium (assembly GCA_044240185.1). Taxonomy (GTDB): domain Bacteria; phylum Actinomycetota; class Thermoleophilia; order Solirubrobacterales; family Solirubrobacteraceae; genus F1-60-MAGs163. Next base: position 10,453 of record JBIHZY010000020.1, on the reverse strand, counting down.
CGTTTTGACCCAGAGGCGGTCGAACTTGTGATCGCAGCGCTAGCCGACGGCCGCCTCACGGCGAAGGCGACGCTGCCCGACATCGTCGCCTTCTGCCTCGCCGCCGGGCTCGAAGCCAGTGCCGTTGACCTTGAAGGAGATTGGGCCGAGCTCGACGCCAAGCAGGACCTTGCTCGCTTCATCCTCGGCACCAAAGCCGAGTCGCTTGAGCGACTGCGGCCAATGGACCATGGCGGCGTGATCGGCGCGCAGGTCTCATTTACAGCCGAGCGCTGGGCGAGTGAGCCTGATGCGATCACCGAGCAGATTCTCTCCGAGCTGCCGGGCGAGCGACTGATCGTCCGCAGCAGTGCCCGCTCCGAAGACGGCTGGCTTGAGTCGGGCGCAGGCCGCTACACCAGCATCCTCGACGTTGAGCCCACGACCGATGCTTTAACCACAGCGATCAGCGACGTGCTTGCCTCATACGGCAAAGCCGCCGAAGATGATCAAGTCCTAGTTCAGGAGATGCTGACCGGCGTCGTAATCAGCGGCGTCGTGATGACGCGCACGCACGCCACCGGCGCGCCCTATTACGTAATCAATTACGACGATTCGTCGCAGGACACCGATGCTGTCACGGCAGGTCGCGACGTGCGCACGCTCGTTGTACACCGAAGTAGCGAGACGCCAACGAGCGTTCCGGCAACGCTTGCCGGAGTGCTGGGCACGGTGCAGCGGATCGAAGGCCTGATCGGCCACGACGCGCTCGACATCGAGTTTGCCGTCTGTGGCGAGAAGACGCACATTCTCCAGGCGCGGCCGATTGTGATGGCGCATGGCCCTGCGGCAGTCGCCGACAGCGACGTTGACGCGGTAATCGAGCAGGCGCGCAAGGCACTCAGCGCCCGCAGCGCGCCTGGCCCGACGATCCTTGGCGCTGCCCCGCACTTCAGCGTGATGAGCGACTGGAACCCGGCCGAGATCATCGGCACGACGCCAAAGCAGCTAGCTGCGAGCCTCTATCGCTACCTCGTAACCGACGAAGTCTGGGCGCAGCAAAGGGCTGAATACGGCTACCGCGACGTGCGGCCCTGCGCGCTGCTCTTCGACGTCGCCGGCCACCCTTATGTAGACGTTCGAGCCAGCTTCAACTCGTTCATTCCGGCATCACTCCCCGACGATCTAGCCGAGCGTCTCGTTGAGAGCTACCTAGCGCAGCTACAAGCGAAGCCAGAGCTCCACGACAAGGTTGAATTCGACATTCTTTTCACCTGCCTCACGCCCGACTTTGCGACGAGCTCCCAGCGACTGCTGGGTTCGGGCTTCAGCGACGAAGAGGTAGAGACGCTCAAAGCAGCGCTGCGTGCGATAACCGCCGCGGGGATCGCGCGGATCGACGACGATCTGGCCGTGCTACCCGAGCTGTCAGCAACGATCGACATGATCGAAGCGTCAGAGCTGCCGCCGCTGGAGCGCGCAGCAGCGCAGCTCGACGCCGCGCGGCGCACCGGAACCCCCGTCTTTGCCCACCTCGCCCGCGCCGGCTTCGTTGCCGCAACGCTTCTGCGCTCGCTGGTAGCGACAGGCGCGCTGCCGGCCGAAGAGGCCGACCAGTTCCTGGCCTCGGTTGAAACAGTGCTCGGCCGCTTGCGCAGCGACGCCTGGGCTGTCAAGCAGGGAAGCCTCAGCTGGGACGAGCTGGTCGCGCGCTACGGCCACCTGCGCCCCGGCACCTACGACATCACTTCGCCTTGGTACGCCGGCGCCGCCGACGACTACCTCGGTCCGATCGTCGAGCGCGCGAGCGAGCCAGCGGCGACGGCGAAGTTCGAATGGCAGCCCCAGAGCGCAGCGGCGATCACTGCGGCGCTTGCCGATCTCGGCCTCGACGTTGACGCCGCAACCTTCGATCACTTCGCGCGCAGCGCAATCGCCGGGCGCGAGGAGGGCAAGTTTGTCTTCACGCGCGCGCTCAGCCTGGCTCTGGAGGCGATCGCCGAGTACGGCGAAACCCTTGAGCTAAGTCGCGGCGAGCTCGCTCACGTCGCAGTCGAGGATCTCTTACGATGCCGTGAAGTGTTGGCCGACCCGCGTGACTTCCTACTGAGCCGCTCCGACGAGGGTGTGGAACTCCATCTGCTCAGCCAAGCCGTCTGCCTGCCCGGCCAGCTCAGCTCCGGCAGCGACCTCAGCTGCTTTGAACAGGACGAGGCCGAGCCAAACTTCGTCACCAACGGCGGCGTTCAGGCTGAGGTCGTCGTCGCGCCCGAGAGCCCTTCGGTTGATGTCGCCGGGAAGCTCGTGCTGATCCCAACCGCCGACCCCGGCTACGACTGGATGCTGGCGCGCAACATCGCCGGCCTGATCACGATGTACGGCGGCGCCAACTCGCACATGGCGGTGCGCGCCGCTGAGCTTGGCCTGCCGGCCGCAATCGGCGTTGGTGAGACGCGCTTCAATGCGCTCGCCTCAGCGACCGTCGTCAGCCTTGACTGCTCCAGCCGGACGATCGAGATTGTCGGATGAGCAGCGGTGCGCGGCGCGCCGTGATCAGCCAGCGGGTTGAGGTTTTTGCCGATCGCGATGAGCGCCGTGACGCGCTCGACCAGCGCTGGGCCGCGCTACTCGAATCGCTCGGCCTGATCGCGCTACCGATGCCCAACTCACTCGCCGACCCGGCCGCTTGGCTCGCCGCAGCCGACCCGGCTTTGATTGTCCTAACCGGCGGCAACGACCTCGCTCACCTCGTCGATGGGCCGGATGCAGCGCCGGAGCGCGACCGCACCGAAGCGTCAATGCTTCAGCACGCGGGCGCGGAAGCCACCCCACTGCTTGCAGTCTGCCGCGGGCTGCAGCTGATCGTCGACAGCGGCGGCGGCGCGCTCGTGCCGGTCGAAGGCCACGTCGCGCAGGACCACGTCATCACGACGCATCCTGCGGCTGCGAATTGGCCGATTCGTGACGGCCGCAGTGTTAACTCGTTTCACAACTGGGGCGTGGAGCAGAGCGCCGTTCCCGCAGGCTGGGAACTCGCAGCGACCGCCGCCGACGGCACAGTTGAAGCGATCGTTAACTCGACACTGCCGCAGGTCGCACTGATGTGGCACCCCGAGCGTGGCGAAGCTGACGCAGATGACATCGCACTGATCGAACAACTGATTGGAAAGAGCTAAATGACCCGCGCAATCATCCTCGCCGCCGGAGAAGGCAACCGCCTGCGGCCCCACACTGAAGACCGCCCGAAGGCACTCGTGCCGCTGGCCGGGAAGCCGCTGCTGGAATGGCAGCTCGAGGTGCTGGCCCGCGTCGGCATCAGCGACATCACGATCGCCACCGGCTACCGCGCCGACCAACTTGAGAGCTACGGCACGCGACGCGTTCACAACCCGCGCTTCGATTCGACCAACATGGTCGTCAGTCTGATCGCCGCGCGCGAGCAGCTGCTCAGCGGCGATGACCTGCTGATCGCCTACGGCGACATCATCTACCAGCCGAACATCGTCAAGGCGCTACTGGCTGACGAGGCCGACGTCTCGATCACGATCGACCTTGGCTGGCAGAGCCTTTGGGCGATGCGGATGGAAGACCCGCTCGAAGACGCAGAGACGCTGCGGCTCGACGATGACGGCAACGTGATCGAACTTGGCAACCCGCCGAAGAGCCTTGACGAGATCGAAGGCCAGTACATGGGCCTGATTCGCGTCTCAGCCAGCGGCGCCGAAAAGATGGTCGCCGCGATCGACGCGATCGATCCTGAGACGCGCTTCGGCGGCCGCACGCCCGACGCGATGTACATGACCGACCTGCTCCAGCACCTAATTGATTCCGGCATTGCCGTTCATGCCGTGCCGGTCGAAGGCGGCTGGCTCGAGGTTGACACGGTTGAAGACCTCGAGCGCTTTGAGGAGCTCCACACGCGCGGCCTGCTCGATACCCGCTTCGACCCGCTGCGCGACTGAGCGCAGGGTGGCGCTGTTCAAGAAAGACGGCGGCAAGCCGAAGTACGGCAAGCTGACGAAGGCTCAGCGGGCGATCACCTTCTACGCCGAGGATGGCGGCTCGTGGCCACACTACGAGCCGATCGTCAGCGAACTTCTCGGCCGCCACGGCCGTGAGCTGGCCTACCTGACTTCGAGCGAGAGCGACCCGCTGCTGAGTGATCCGCCTGAGGGAATGCACGTCTTCAACATCGGCGATGGCGCAAAACGCGGCTTCACCTTCCAAACGATGGAGGCTGGCGTCGTCGTCGCTACCGTGCCGCAGCTCGGTACGAAGCTGCTGCCAAAGAGCCGGCTGACCGACTCGCTCGGGACTGAGCACCTATACGTCCACCACTCGATGGCCAGCACTCACATGATCTACGAGCCCGATGGCTTTGACTTCTACGAGGCGATTCTCTGCGTCGGGCCCTACATGGTCGCTGAGACCCGTCGCCGCGAAGAGCTGCAGGGGCTACCAGCGAAGGAGCTGATCGAGCACGGCTACGGGCGGCTCGACACGATTATTGAGCGGCGCGCCGAGCTGACCGATGCGCAGCGAGCGCCGAACGAGCAGCCGCTGATCGTCGTCGCGCCCTCGTGGGGGCCGCACTGCCTCTTTGAGAGCTGCGGCGAGGCTGTCGTCGAAGCTCTGCTGGCGACCGGGGCCGCCGTTATCGCGCGGCCACACCCGATGACGCGCAAGCACACCGGTGCGTCTATCGACAAGCTCGCTGAGCGCTTCGCGGGCGACCCAAACTTCTCACTCGAAGAGAACGTCGCCTCGCAGGATTCGCTCCAGCGCGCCGACCTGATGGTCAGCGACTGGTCCGGCGCGGCGCTGGAGTTCGCCTTTGGAACCGAGCGACCGGTGCTATTCATCGACGTGCCTCGCAAGATCAACAATCCGGGCTACGAAGAGCTTGGGATCGAGCCGTTCGAAGCGACCGTGCGCGAGCAGATCGGCAAGGTCGTCTCGCCTGGCGACGCAGAGCAGATTGCCGGCGCGGTAGCCGAGCTAGTCGGCAATCGAGACGGCTGGATCGATTCGATCCGCTCTGCGCGCGAAGCGAACATCTTCAACGTCGGTCGAAGCGGTGCGGTTGCAGCCGACCTGATCGCCGAGAAGGCCGACCGTTATCTTCAGCGCTGAGCTTCCCGATGACAATTGAGCCCGCCGAAATCACCGCCCAGATAGTTGCGCTTCAGCCAGCGCCCTCGGCCACGGCGGAAGGGCAGATCAGCAGCGCCGCAGTTGTTGCCGCGCGACTTACCGCTGGCATCGCAGCGCCGGGCGAGGAGCGCACAGAGATCAACGAGTTCTGCCGCCAGATCGACGTCTTCAAGCGGCTCCAGGCCGACTACAGCGCCGACTGGAAGCCCGATAAGGAAGCGCCGCTGGCAGCGCCCGAGGTTGTAGCTGGCGCGACCTGCGTACTGCTCATTAACGCTGAGCCTGCTGCAGCCGGAAGCGACGACGACGGCTGGTCGCTGAAGTGCCTCAACAGTGCACTGAAAGCGATCGAGCAGAACGAGCAGCTACCTCTGCGGGCCGAACTAAATGGCTGGGCGCAACGCAGCTTCAGCGCCGCCGTCGCCAACAGCGCAGGCGCACAATGAGCCGCCAAATTCCACTTACCGTGCTGGCCTGGGAAGGGCCGCAGGCGCGCGCCTACCTAACGCGAATGAAGCGCGCTGGGATCACGCCGGAGCGAATCATTCTGATGATCAAGGACCCGCGTAGCGGACCGCTCTCGAAGGTCACCGGCCGCGGGCTTGCGAAGGCCGAGAAGGCTCAGGAGCGGGCGCACAACTTCCACCCGCACCGCACGCGCGCTGGTAACCGCGAGCTGATGGCGGCGATCACGAGCAGCCTCGCTGGCCAGCTCGATGACCCTGCCGGTTTGATCTCGGAGATGTTCGACTCCTTCTCCTACGACGACTTTGGCGCGCCGGTCGAGCGCGTTGCCGTCAGCGGCTACCGCGACCCAGCGCTGCGCGAGGCGATCGCTGCCAGCGGCGCCGAGCTGCTGCTGTTCAGCGGCGGCGGGATCATGCCGGCCGAGATTCTCGAGCTACCGGGCCTGCGCGTTATCCACGTCCACACCGGTTTTCTTCCCGATGTGCGCGGCGCCGATGTGCTGCTTTGGTCGCTGATGGTTCGCGGGCGGCCGGGTGTTTCAGCCTTCCTGATGACTCCGCGGCTCGACGACGGCGACCTGCTGGGCGCGACCGAGCTACCACCGCTGGCGATCCCGCTAGCGGCCACCGACCGCCCCGACGACGAAACGCTATATCGCTCGCTCTTCTCGTTCATCGATCCGCTGATCCGCGCCGAGTTCGTTGTCAGTCAAGTTCTCGAACCGGCCACAGACTTCGCCGCGCTGGCTTCGACGCCGCAGGATCTGAACGTCGGCGTGACCTTCCACTTCATGGCACCGCAGCTGCGCAGCGCGGCGCTAGCGCAGCTCTTCCCCGCAGCTTAGACGCGAGCTCAGTTGCCGGAAGCGGCAACAGCGCGATAAAGCTCGTTTGCGCTCAGCCCTGTCATGCCGGCGATCACGGTTGCCGCTGGGCGCGGCTTAGCGCCGGCTGCGACCAGCTCACGGACTGCCTGCTCAGCGCTGGCACGGTCGCTGCTGCCGGCTTCAGCGGCGCCAATCACGAGTACGACCTCACCCTTCGGCGGCGCTGCTGCGTAACGCTCAGCCAATTCCGCAGCGCTGCCACGGACAACCTCCTCGAAGCGCTTCGTTAACTCGCGGCAGAGCGCGACCGGCCGCTCAGCGTCTAGCTCCGCCAGCAGCGTCAGTGTCGCCCCCGCGCGCCGCGGCGACTCGAAGGCGACGAGCGTCTCATCATTCTCAAGCAGCTCCAGAAGCTCGCCGCGCTTGCGCGGCAGAAAGCCGACGAAGCGCCAGCGCTCGGCTGGCAGCCCCGAGGCAACGAGCGCCGTCAGCACCGAGCTGGGCCCCGGCAGCACCTCGACTGTCAGCCCGGCCGCCAGCGCGGCCTGCAGCAGAACGAAGCCGGGGTCGCTAACTAATGGCGTGCCGGCGTCGCTAACAAGCGCGACCGTTTCACCGCTGCTGATCCGCTTGATCAGCCCAGGCGCCGCGCGTTTCTCAGCGTGCTCGTCGTAACGAACGCGTGGCGTCGTGATCTCATAACGATCAAGCAGAACCTTTGTCGTGCGTGTGTCCTCGCAGGCGATCACGTCGGCGCTACGCAAAGCTTCGATCGCGCGCAGCGTGATGTCCTCAAGGTTGCCGATCGGCGTCGGGCAGACGATTAGCCGCCCGTTCGCTGCGGCGCTCACCCCTGCCCCAGCTGCTCAAAAGCCAACGTCGCGGCGCCGATCACGCCGGCGTCGGCGCCAAACTCGGCCGGCACGACGCTGACGTTCTCGCCCAGCGAAGCGAGCGCCTCGCGCTCGACCATTTCACGCGCCGGATCGAGCAGCAGGTTCCCTGCCGCAATCGCGCCTCCGCCAACAACAATCAGCTGCGGGTTGAAGATGTTGGCGATCGAAACCATCCCCTGGCCAAGCCGCTTGCCAACCTCAACGATCGCCTCGATCGATGCCGCGTCGCCGTCGTGAGCTAGTTCGGTGACCAGCGCACCGGTTACCTCGCGCCCGTCCGCGGCAGCCTCCGCCAGCGCCGAGCCAGGGTTTGTCGCTGCCAACCGTTTGCCGGCTCGGCCGATCGCATCGCCCGATGCGTACCACTCGTAGTGGCCGTGGCCACCGCAGCTGCACTGCTCGCCATCCTGTTCGATCACCATGTGCCCGAACTCGGCGCCGCCGCCGCTGCTGCCGCGGACGAGCGCGCCGTTAGCGACGATGCCGCCACCGATGCCGGTGCCGACGGTCAGCATTACGGCGTCGCTGGCCCCCTTCGCCGCGCCGTGCAGCCACTCGGCGAGCATCGAGGTGTTGCCGTCGTTGTCTACCGCGACCGGCACGCCGAGCCGCTCCCCCATCAGAGCTTCGAACGGCACTCCCGAAAGCGGAAGGTGCGGCGAGGCAGCGATCATCCCAGCCTTCGTGTCGAGAATCCCAGCGACGCCGAAGCCAACCCCGAGCACTTCGCCGGGTGCTGCCTCGATCGCCTCGTCGACCATCTCCCCGAGGCGGTCGAGCAGCTCGGTCGTGTCGCCCTCATCCGACGAGTGCTGAATCCGATGCAGCACGCCGAGCGATTCGTCGACAACGCCGACGAGCATCTTCGTACCGCCAAGATCAACGCCAATTACGCAGTTAGCCGCCACAGCCGCCACCATACCGGCAGTGTCACCCGACCCTCGAAAGCCCAGCGGCCCGCCCGAGCGCGACCCAACCGCCAGCTACAACGTCTACCGCTCGCGGCCGCGCGCGCGGCCAACCGAGCCACCCGAAGCGCCGGGTAAACCGCCACGCCAGCCTCGCCAGCCGCGCCAACCGCGCCAACGAGGCGCCAGGCGCCAGCGCAAGAGGTGGACGCTGCGGCGGATCATCAGGACCGCCGTGCTTGCAGTAATCGGCTGGGTTCTGCTGAGCTTCGTGATCTTCCTCTTCAGCGCCCAGTTGCTTCAAGACCAAGTAGACGGTGACGCGAAGGCGGCGCTCAACAAACCGGGCGCGCCAATCATCTCGCCGACCAACGTGCTGATCCTCGGCTCCGACCTGCGCGCAAAAGGAACGAAAGAACCGGGCGCAGCAACCTCCGGGCCGAGCCGCTCCGACTCGATCCAACTGATGCGAGTTGGCGGCGGCCACGGGTCGAAGCTCTCGATCCCTCGTGACACCGTCGTCGAGATTCCCGGCTACGGCCTGGGCAAGGTCAATTCTGCCTTCGCTTTCGGCGGCGCCGCGCTCTCGATCCGCACGCTGCGCTCGTATCTCGGGATTGAGATCAACCACGTGATCGTCGTCAACTTTGACAAGTTCCCCGACCTGATCGATTCGATGGGCGGCATTGACTTCACCGGTGGCTGCGTGATCTCAAAGATCAACGGTGGATTTGCCAACGGCGGCTACACACTGCGGCTGAAAGCCGGCACCAACCACATCGACGGCAAGCAGGCGCTGGCGCTGGCACGGACTCGAAAGAACGAATGCAACTCGTCCGACAACGACCTCACGCGCGTCGTCAACCAGCAGAAGATCATCAACGGGATGCGCTCGCGGCTGCACTCACCGTTCGGTTTCATCCGCTGGCCGTTTATCGCCTGGAGCGCGCCGCAGACGATCTCCTCCGATATGGGCGCCGGTGGCCTGCTCGGGCTGGCAGCCACGATCGGCGTCTCAGGAAGTGGCTCGCCTGCCGTGCTGAAACCCGATGGGGCAGTGACGCTGCCCGACGGCGGCGCCGGCCTCACGGTCAGCCCGGCCTACCGCGAGCGGCAGGTACAGAAGTTCCTGGACGGCTGAGAGGTTTCAGTCTTTTGAGCCGGACGGCTTTGGCTTCGACTTCTTCTCTTCGCTCTTGGCCTTCGGCTTTAGATCGCTCTTAGGCGCATCGCTGGAGGAGGAATCGGACTTGGCCTTGGCCTTATCGGCGCTCTTCGCATCGTGCTTGTCGGCGCCCTCTTTGGCCGATGCTTCGAGCTCGCGGTTACGGCGTTTAGTTCCGTAATCGGTGTTGTGGAAGCCCTTGCCTTTGAAGTGAATAGCGACCGGGTGGAATACACGCTCGACCGGAACGCCGGTCTCGGGGTCAACCTTGAGCGCATCGTCGGCCATCTTCTGCACGATCTCGAAGGTCGTCCCGTCTGGGCGTCTGTACTCGTAAGTTGGCATCGAGGCCGAAGTATAGGAGCGGCTCAGAGCATTGCCGCGCGCCGCCCCCGTAGCATGGGGCAATGGCCGAAGACACAGTGACAATGGACAAGATCGTCGCGCTCTGCAAGCGACGCGGCTTCATCTTCCCTTCCTCGGAGATTTACGGCGGCCTTGGCTCGACCTACGACTTCGGTCATTACGGTGTGCTGCTGAAGACGAACGTCAAGGGCGAATGGTGGCGTTCTCTGCTGCAGCAGCGTGATGATGTCGTCGCGCTCGACTCGGCAATCCTCCAGCACCCGCGCGTCTGGGAGGCCAGCGGCCACGTCGGCGGCTTCAGCGACCCAATGGTCGACTGCAAGCAATGCGGCCAGCGTTTTCGCGCCGATCACCTCGACCAGCTTGCCTGCCCAAATAAGCCTTCCAAGCCTCCCGGCGAGGGGCCCGATTGTGAACTGACAGAGGCGCGCGAGTTCAACTTGATGTTTGAGACGACGGTCGGCCCGCTGAAAGATTCCGGCTCGATCGCCTATCTGCGCCCCGAGACGGCGCAGGGGATCTTCATCAACTTCAAAAACGTGCTGCAGTTCTCGCGCAAGAAGCCGCCGTTCGGGATTGCGCAGATCGGAAAGTCGTTCCGCAACGAGATCACGCCCGGCAACTTCATCTTCCGCACGCGCGAGTTTGAACAGATGGAGATGGAGTTCTTCGTTCCGCCGGCTGAGGCAGA
>JBIHZY010000144.1:0-4421 GCA_044240185.1 Solirubrobacteraceae bacterium | reverse complement strand
ACCTTCATCACCGGCCAGTACGCCCACAACCACAAGGTCATCGGCAACTTCTACCCCTACGGCTGGTATGGAATGAAGGGCCGCGACAACATCCTTCCGGCTTGGCTTCAGAAGTCCGGTTACCGCACAGGGATGGTTGGCAAGTGGCTCAACGGCTACGGCGCGAAGACCGGCAAGGGTGAGAAGCCGAAGGGCTTTGACGTCTGGCGTGGCCTGCTCGACCTCTCCTCGTACGACTACTTCAACTTCGTTATGAGCCTCGATGGTAAAGGCGAGAAGACCTGGGGCGACTCCGCCTTCGCTCACAAGATGGTCGACTTCGCAAACATTCAGGTGATCGACAAGCCTGAGCCTGTGATTCTCGAGATAGTCAAGAAGCTGCGCGCCGTCTTCGGCCCGCCGCCGTACAGCGACTTTGGAAGCGAGAACGAGAAGGATTACTCGGTCGACGTAACGGGCGATGTTTTTGCTGGGCTGCTCGATAAAGAGAAGAGCGAGAAGAAGCCATTCTTCATGTGGTGGTCACCGGCCGCCGCTCACCGCGAGGATGTTGCCAGCTCACCTTCGCTGCTCGGCCGTCCTGGAGCTGACCCGCGCCCGCCGCCGCGCTACGCAGCAAAGAGCAAGAACTACACCCTGCCGCGCCCACCAAACTTCAACCAGGGCGCCGAAAGCTTCGCGAAGCTGCCGGCCAACATGACGACGCACCTGCCAGCGCTTAGTGACGCGCAGATCGCCCAGTTGCAGCTCCACTACGAAGGTCGCATCGGCTCGCTGCTAGCGGTTGACGACCACGTAGCGAAGATCGTCGCGAAGCTCAAAGCGACCGGGCAATACAACAACACGACGATCATCTTCACCTCCGACAATGGCTGGCTGCAAGGTGAGCATCGCGTTCCCGGCGACAAGTTCCTCCCTTACGAGGAGTCGCTGCGCGTTCCGTTCATCGTTGCTGGGCCGGGAGTGCCGAAGGGCCGCAAGATTAAGGGCCAGGTCTCGAACGTAGATTTCGCGGCAACAATTCTCGACCTCGCGAAGGCGAAGGCAGGCCGCACACTCGACGGCGTTTCGCTGCTTCCAACCGCCAACAACCCGGCGAAGCGGCCTGACCGCGCAATCTCAATTGAGGCTCCCGAGCCGCTCTTCTCTAGTTCGACAATACCTTCGAACCGTTGGGATCAGGCCTACAAGGGCGTCCGCACCGATGCGTGGAAGTACGTCATCTACAAGGTCAGCCGTGGCGAGGAGCTCTACAACCTGAAGGCCGATCCGTTCGAGATCAACAACCTCGCGGCCGACCCCGCCTACGCGGCAATCAAAGCGAAGATGATCGCCAAGCTGGCGAAGGTCAACGCCTGCGTCGGCGCCAGCTGCCGCTCCGTTCCGGCTGGCTAGATCCAGCCTCTATCGCCTGTAGCTTCGCCGCCGCTTAGGCCAGCGCGCGGCGGACAAGCTTCTGGAAGGCGACAACGAGCGCTTCGCTCTTCGGCAACGGGCGTGAGGAAGCAATTGCGCCGGAGGCCATCCCTTCCTGCATCAGCGCGCAGAGCGCGTTGTCTTCTTCCATCACCTGGATTCCAAACTCGGTTAGCTGCTCGATGTACTCGTCGCTGGCGCCGGGCATCTTGAAGAAGATGCAGCATGCTTTCGACTTGCTAACACCGGTCGGCCAAAACCAAGTGATCTCCATCGCGCCCTCGCCGGGGTAGACGTTGAAGGTTGTCGCCGGGAAAAGCATGTGCCAGTGGCTTTCGGTGACAGGCCCGCCATCGGTTGCGAGGATCTTCTGCTGCTGCTCGACCTTCGAGGTGTCGCGCACCGGCGCGTGAGCCGTCAGCAGAGTCCCGTCGGACGAAAGCGCGTAACGCTCGGGCGAAACGTCAATCACTTGCGAGAAATCTTTGTGGACGGTGGCGCAGTGGTAGCACTCGAGGTAGTTCTCGATCAGGATCTTCCAGTCGCATTCGATCTCCCACTCGAACTGTTCTGGCATCGGCTCCAGCTGATCGAAGGCGAAGCCGTAGCGCTCTACCGACTCCTGCATCGTCGCCAGTTCGGCGAGCGGCGGCTCGGCGTCGGCATCGAGGTTAACCAGCAGCAGCGGGCCCCATTCGAGCACCGCGACCGGCTTCAAGTCCATTCCCTCGCAGGAGTAATCATCCTCGCGCTCGGTTCGCGGCGCCGACTTCAGCTTGCCGTCAAGGCCGTAGACCCAAGCGTGGTTTGGGCACTGCAGCAGCTTCGCCGGGCCCGATCCCTGCGCGATCACGGCGCCACGATGCGGGCAGACGTTGAGCATGGCGTGGAGCTCGCCGTCTCCGTCACGCGTGATCACGACCGGCATTGCGCAGATCTTCGCCGTCGTCATCGACTGCGCTTCGCGCACGTCCTTTGAAAGTCCGGCGACCTGCCACGAGCGGTGGAAGATCAGGTCGCGCTCATCACGCGCCTGCTTCTCATCTGCGTACCAGTGGGCTGGGAGCGGGGCCGAGGCCGTGTCGCTGCTGACTGACGTCATTGAGTGATCTTCGCAACTGCCGGGGCTGGACGCAAGGCGAACAGCTCAGGCGACGTCGAAGCGGTCAAGGTGCATCACCTTGGCCCAAGCGGCGACGAAGTCGCTGACGAATTTCTCGCCGGCGTCCTCGCTGGCGTAGACCTCGGCCAGCGCGCGCAGCTCGGAGTTCGAAGCGAAGACGAGGTCAACGCGGCTGCCGGTCCACTTGAGGTCGCCGCTATCGCGGCCGCGGCCTTCGAAGACCTCTTCGGCCTTCGAGGTCGGCTGCCAGACGGTGTCCATGCTCAGCAAGTTGACGAAGAAATCGTTCGTCAGCGTTCCTGGCTTATCGGTAAGCACGCCGAGCTCTGAGCCCTTGTAATTGGCGCCGAGCACTCGCATGCCGCCTACCAGCACGGTCATCTCGGGCGCGGTCAGCGTCAGCATGTTGGCGCGGTCAACGAGCAGCTTTTCCGCTGGTCGCAGGTGCCCGTCTACGAGGTAGTTGCGGAAGCCGTCAGCGGTCGGTTCGAGCACCGCGAACGAATCCACATCGGTCTGCTCCTGCGATGCGTCTGAGAATCCGGGGGTGAACGGAACGGTCACGTCGTACCCGGCGTTCTTCGCGGCCTGCTCAACTGCTGCGCAGCCGCCAATCACGATCAAGCCCGCCATGTAGGCCCACTTATCGCCGGTCTGGGCGTCGTTGAATTCCTTCTGAATTCCCTCGAGAGTCTTCAGAACCTCAGCCAGCTCGGGTGGATTGTTGACCTCCCAATCCTTCTGCGGCTCAAGGCGAATTCGCGCGCCGTTGACGCCGCCGCGCTTGTCGGTTCCGCGGAATGTTGATGCCGCCGCCCAGGCAGTCGTCACGAGCTGCGAGATCGAGAGGCCCGAATCAAGAATCTTCGCCTTCAGGCTCGCCACATCAGCGGCGTCGAAGAGCTCGTGATCTGGAGCGGGAACAGGGTCCTGCCAGATCTGCGGCTCAGCCGGAACGAGAGGGCCGAGGTAACGCGTAATCGGCCCCATGTCGCGGTGCGTCAGCTTGAACCAGGCCCTCGCGAAAGCATCGGCCAGCTGCTGCGGGTTCTCATAGAAGCGGCGTGAGATCGGCTCGTAGATAGGGTCCATACGCAGCGCGAGGTCGGTCGTCAACATCACCGGTGCGTAGGTTTTTGAAGGGTCGTGCGGTCCGGGAACGGTGCCTGCGGCGGCAGGATCGGTCGGGATCCACTGGTGGGCGCCGGCCGGGCTTTTCGTCAGCTCCCACTCATACTCGAAGAGCGTTTCGAAGTAGCTGTTGTCCCAAGCAATCGGGGTTGGCGTCCAAGCGCCCTCGAGGCCGCTGCTGATCGTGTCATCGCCGCTGCCGGTTCCAAAGCTGTTCTTCCAGCCGAGGCCAACCTCTTGCAGGGGCGCGCCCTCCGGCTCGGGGCCGACGTACTTGTCAGGGTCGGCGGCGCCGTGGGTCTTGCCGAAGGTGTGGCCGCCAGCGATAAGCGCGACGGTCTCCTCATCGTTCATCGCCATGCGGGCGAAGGTTTCGCGGATGTCGATTGCCGATGCGAGCGGATCGGGGTTGCCATTCGGGCCTTCGGGGTTGACGTAAATCAAACCCATCTGCACGGCTGCGAGTGGATTCGCCAGCTCGCGCTTACCGCTGTAGCGCTCGTCGCCGAGCCATTCAGCTTCGGCGCCCCAATAAGTGTCGTCCGGCTCCCAAACGTCCTCGCGCCCGCCGCCGAAGCCGAAGGTCGCGAAGCCCATCGACTCCATCGCTACGTTGCCGGTCAGGATCATCAGGTCGGCCCACGAAATCTTGCTGCCGTACTTCTGCTTGATCGGCCAGAGCAGACGGCGAGCCTTGTCGAGGTTGACGTTGTCAGGCCAGCTGTTGAGCGGTGCGAAGCGCTGCAGCCCT
>JBIHZY010000143.1:0-4433 GCA_044240185.1 Solirubrobacteraceae bacterium | reverse complement strand
GACCAGCAGATGACGGAGCTATTGGCTGCTCCGGCCGACCACAGCGGCTCCGTCGTTAGTGCCGACCTCTTCTACGAACGCGGTTCTGAGCGCGTTGAAAGCTGGAAGCAGTCAGGTGCGATAGCCGTTGAGATGGAGGCCGCCGCGCTGCTTGCCGTCGCCCAGCTCAGATCGATCCGCTGCGCCGTTCTACTGATGGTCAGCGACGCCTCAGCTGGCGCCGGAGCGCGACTTGAGGGAGTCGCGCTGGAGCGAGCCACTGAGCGCCTTGGCCGCGCTGGCCTCGCCGCACTGCTGGCGAGCGCCTAGCTGGCCTTCGAACTCTCGCCAGCAACCATCAGCGTCTCAATTGCGGCGAGCCGCTCGTCGATCGCTGCGAGCCGCTCGTCGAGCGAGGTCTGCGCGCTCTTGTCGAAGCGCTCGTCGAGCCGATCAACCGAATCCTCGATCCCTTCGAGCCGCTGAGCAACAGAGCGGACTCGGCGCGTGAGCCGCTCAAGGTCGGCCGCTGATGGAAGGTTGAGCGCGCCCATCGCCACCTCTTGGGCCTGAGTTGCGCGCTCGCGGGCCTCGAAGGCACGTCCGATCGCGCTGCTGACGAGCGGGTTCTCAAGCAGCTCCTGAGCGAGCCGGCCAATTGCGTCTTCGCTTCCGCGGGTCAAGCGGTCTTTCAGTCCATCGGCAGTTTCGTCGGTCATTTCAGTCTCCAAACTTGCTCGCTTATACCTCCACGGTACTGGGGTGCTGGCTGTTGCGACGCGCCGCGTGGTGGTAGCTTCGCAAGCCCCTGTCCGAGCCACTTAACTTCCGTTTTGTTCAAGTTGAAGCGCCTTGGCCGCTTGGCCCAGCCGACGGCCGCTACATCGTGCGCGGCCACGCCGGCGAACCGAGCCACGTGCTTGTGATCGCGACGCTCGGCGCCGAGCGTCGCAGCAGGCTGCGCCGACGCGCGCGCGCCGCCGCGCCTGAGCCCGGCGCAGCAGCGGTTGCCGTCGGCCGCGCAACGCTGATCGACGCCCGCCCGATGCAGGGCGACCCCGCGGCGTGGCTGCGCGGAGCCGACTGCGAAGCCGAGGCGTTGGCTGGGCTTGCGGTGCTCAACGCAGTTCTGCAGCGCCAGCGGATAGTCGCCGCTGACGCCGCCGCGCATGGCATCGCGCCGAACCAAGCGATTGCGCTTCGGGTCGGGGTCGGCGGCGGCGAAGAGGTCGCCAACGGGCGCTGGAGCTCGGCGACCGAAGTGACCCTTGGTGCTGGGCGGCGGCGGCGCGAGGCGGTCCTCAGCCCGCAGGAGAGGCTGGCGGCGGTACTCAGTGGCCGCGACGTGATCTTGGCCTGCGAAGAGCTGACGCTCCGAGCGAGAGCCGACGTTGATGCAGGGCGCTGGCGCGAAGCCGCCTTTCAGCTTGACTGCGCGCTGCGCGCTGCGATCGCCGAGCTGGCCAGCTGGGCGGGGCAGGGCGACCTTGACGAACGGATCGAACTGCTCGCCAGCGCCGCCGAAAAGACCGCCGATACGGCGCAGACGGCGCTGATCGGGGGGCTTAGCGCGGAACAGATCACAGCGCTCGAAGCGAGCCTGCTGCAACTCGAGGCAGCGCTACGGGCGCGCGCCGCGACAGCCCGCTGAACGAACGTCTCAGTCGGCGCCGAGCGCTTCGAGTTCGAGCCGAAAGGCGGTCAACGTGCGCTGGAGCGATTCGTTCTGGGCGCGGCGAATAAAGAGCCAATCGGTGACGGCGCGAAACGGATTTGAGCCCTTCAGGCGGTAGTCAAGCTGAAGCTTCACTGTCAGCTGACCATCTAGCGTCGAAAAAAGCACGCGCTGGCAGCCAGAGATCGCGCCGTCTTCAACCTCCAGCTCTTGCCCGACCCCGGGCTCGTAATCGGTCACCGTCTCGCGCACTTCACCGCGGCCGGCCGGCGTTGACTGCCAGAGAACGATCGAACCAACCAGTGGCGGTTCACCAGCGACGCTGACGACGGCGTGAAAGCCATCGATAAATAGCGGCCAGGAGTCACGGTCGTACCAGAGCCGTTCGGCCTCAGCGATCGAGCGGCCTTCAACTTTTGTCTGCGCCCGGGCGACGCTCACTAGAGCACGCGGCGCAGCAGTTCGAGAGCCGACGCGACCTGCTCGAGCCGCGGCTTGATCTCAGCGGCAAGACGTTGGCGCTCGACTTCACCTTGCTCGGTGATCGCATAGAAGCGCCGTGAGCGGCGTTGCGGGTGTTCCCACTCTCCGGTCACAAACTCGTTCTCCTCAAGCGAGCGCAGCAGCGGGTACATCGTGTTCGGATTGACGGTGATCAAAGCTCCGGTCGAGATGCTGATCCCCTCAATCAAGGCGTTGCCGTATGACGGCCCGGCGGAAAGGAGATGCAGCACCAGCAGCGGCAACAAACCGGCTCGGCGGAGCTCGCCGACGAGCGGATCGGTAGTCCCCGGACCGCCACCAGCGGCCACAGCGGCGCGCGCCGCCGCGAGCGGTACTGCTTGGGCGACGGCCTCGTCGGTCTGGCGTCGGGACACGCTCAGCAGTATGACGAGCGCCGACTAGCGACGCCGACTAGCGATCGAGCAGATCGTCGAGCGAGCGCTGCTCTGGGTTGACAGCGCGGGCCGCAGCAGCGCGCGGACGACCGCCCTTCGACCAGTGTTCAACGATGTCGCGGGCTTTCGCGTGGCGCTGAGTGATGCCGCGCTCAATCGGCTCGACCTGCAGCCCCGCCGGGTCGCTACCGCGCACAACTGCGTGAAATACGCGCCCGCGGATCGAGACGCGAACGATGTCACCCGGTGTTATCGAATCAAGTCGCACGAGGGCAGATCATGACGCATTTGGCCGCCGCGCTCAGGCGATGAAGAACTCGCTGACTTCGAGCGTCTGCGCCGTCTATTCGATCGAGCCGACAAGAATCTCCGACATCACGGCGACCAGCGCACCGGCGATCGCGAGTGCGATGATCGACTCGCGCGTGCTCCAAGAGGCTCTACGGCCTCAGTGTCAGCCGGTTTGGTGTTGAAGGTTCGGCGGTGCGTCTTGAGTGAGAAAAACAGCCCGGCCGCGTAGGCGACGAGCAGCAGCGCTGCAACGACAACTGCGACCAATTGGGCGCTACCTCTTTAGGCTTCTTGACGTGCGCCGTACGCCTGTTTTTTGCGTCGCGTCGGCGCTCGTCACGCTCGCCCTCTGCGGCGCGGCGAGTGCCAACGCCTCAACGATTCTGATTCTCGACCAGAGCGGGAACGTCACTGTGCGCCAAAACCCGCTAATCCCGAGTGGCCCCAGCAGCCAGCTACCCGATTACCCGGGCCGCTCGATCGCCGTCGCCTCGCCGGCGGCGCTCCCGGCGCAGACAGCGTCGTCAGCGAACCTCAACCAGGCGGTCGCCCGGCTCGCCTCCGGCGGCGCAATCAGCGCCGCAACGCGGGCCGACTACAACGCTGCATTGAGTAGCGCACGCAAAGCCACCAAAGCGCTGAGCGGCAGGCGGCGCAGTGAGCTACGCGCCGTGATCGCAAATTTCGACCGCATGGCCAAGGGCGGGCTGGTAACCGCTTCGCGGCTTCCTGCGCTGACTGAGACGCTCCGCCGCAACGCTCAGTGGTGGAAAAAGGGATCGTCGCTGAGCTACGGCCAGCGAGTCGGTTTCGAGGGCAGCGAGCTCGTCTGGCAGGCCTACCCAGGCCAAGGACTGCAGATCCAGTGGCTCGGCACATTTGGCTACATGAATGCACTCTGGACGGCAGAGAGCAAGTCTTCGGAGCTGCGCTCACTGGCCAAAGAGGTCAGCGAGCTGGCCGCTAGCCGCGCCGGCGGAGTCGCTTGGGAGTACCTCTTCCAGTTCGGCGGCGGCCGACCACCTTGGGTCAGCGGAATGGCGCAGGGCACGGCAATCCAAGCGCTAGCGCGAACTTCAGACCGCTTCAAGGACCCTGCCCTGATGAAGCTCGCGCTTCGGGGGATGGGAATCTTCCGCACCGGCCCGCCTAGCGGCGTGCGACTGAAGTTGGCGCACGGCTCGCACTACCTCGGCTACTCCTACGCGCCGGGCCAGCGGATCTACAACCAGTTTTACCAGGCGCTGCGCGGGCTCCATGACGTCGCAGAGCTCAGCGGCAGCAAGACCGCGCGCAAGCTCTGGCTCGAAGGCCAGACCCGCGGCCGTTACGAACTTTCCTTCTCGAACAGTGGCTCATGGTCGTACTACCAGCCGGGCGCGCTCTCGTCGCTGAACTACCACCAGCTTTTGCGCGACTTCGTTCGCGGCCTCTGCGACGTGATGACGGCCGACAGGCAGCGTGAGACGATCGCCCTGCGCGAGAAGAAGGGCCCTACCGCAGTCTTTAAGGACTTCAAAAATTGGCCAGACCCTGGGCCATATTGCGTGATGACGAAGCGCTTCACCGATTATCTCTACGCACGTTTG
>JBIHZY010000142.1:0-4435 GCA_044240185.1 Solirubrobacteraceae bacterium | reverse complement strand
CGACCTAAAGGCTGGCGACAAGGTTGGTGCCCGCACCTCACCGACCGACCCAACGCTCGCCGTAGGCATCGCGGTCAAGCGTGAGTACGAGGAAGGCGACGAGGTCGAAGGCGCAGTCAGCGCAGTCGGCGCAACGTCGCTAACCGTCACGAAGGAAGACGGAACAAGCGCAACTGTGAACGTCAACACAGAGACCAAGCTGCGTGCGCCAGATCGTGACGGCAGCGGCACCGTGACGCTCGCCGACGTCCTCGTCAGCGACAAGGTTGAGATCTACCTCTCAGCAACTGACCCGACCCTGGCGCTTAGCGTCAAGGTTGAAGCTAAGGGCACGAAAGTCGCCGGAACGGTCGCCTCAGTCGGCGCCGACTCGGTAACGATCACGCTCGCCGATGCGACGACGAAGACGATCACAGTTAACTCGTCGACGAAGCTGCGGATCCCAGCAGCCGACGGTACCCCAACCGGCACGCTCGCCGACCTGAAGGTTGGCGACGCAGTCAAGGCCAAGACGGTTGCCGGCGCCGAGGGCACGACGCTGGCACTGGGCCTCAGCGCCGGCGCATTCGCCGGCGAAAAAGGCCGCGGCCGTGGCCGCGGACCGCGCGGTGACGATCGCCCTGAGCAAGAAGATGGCCCTCGCACGCAAGAGAACCGCAATCAGCAGCGTGGCGATCGCCGAGGTGGTCGAGGCCGAGGTGGTCGAGGCCGTTAGGCCACGAAGCTGCGTGAGCGGCTGCCAAGGAGACCCCCGAGCGGCGCCCAGCTGGGCGCCGCTCTCCGTTTGACGCAGCCTTCTTTGCTGGCGCCCACCGCCAACTGCGAGACTGCTCGGCATGTCACTACCTGCCTCATCACAACCGTCACGAGCCGAGCTCTTCTACGACCTCGTTCTGATCGGGGCCTTCCTCAGCTTCGGCGTTGACTTTGGCAAGGACCCAAGCTTGGAATCAGCGCTGATGCTGGCGCTGAAGCTCACTTTGATCATGTGGGCGTGGGAGCAGACAGCTCTCTTCTTCAACCGTTTCGGCAATCCGTTCGCCGCTAGCTTCAGCGGCAAGCTCTTGCCAGCGGCACTGCGCGCGGCCTTCCTGCTGCAGCTAGTCGGCGTGGTCGCCGTATCGCTGCTCGAAACTTCAGAGCTCCAGCTCGCCGCGCTTGGCGGTGAGCTCGGTTACGCCGCCGCCGCACTGGCGCTCTCCTGCGCTCTAATTTACGAGCTTGGAGGGAGGTGGCAGCCGCAGCTAGTGGAAGTAGCGCGCGCCCGGCGCAACGCCAGCCTCGTTGGCTTTGTTCTGTTCATCGCCTCGGCGCTCAGCCCGCAGCCACTGGCGCCGGTGCTTTGGATCCTCGCAATCGTCGCGATCTTCGTGATCGACTTTGGCCCCTCGATGCCGAAGATCTTGGAGCGCTTCCCGCTCCACAGCGAACACCTCTCCGAGCGGCTTGGCCTCTTCGTCCTGATCTTGATCGGCGACGTCTTCGTCAAGACCGTGGTGACCGTCCACGAGGACAGCGTCAAAGAGGCTCACCTGCTGCAGCTTGCGTTCGTCGCGGTGATCAGCTGGACGCTTTGGACGATCTACGACCGTGAGGTGATGTCACGGCCGATGCCTGAAAGAGCTGCCCGACTGCGCGCTTGGATGCTCTGGCATTACCTGTTCGCGATCACGCTGCTGATCTGCAGCGTTGGGCTCGTCTGGTACATAGCGCCGAACGAGAGCCACCAATTCGAAGACTGGATCGCGATGGTCGCTTCGGGCGGGATCGGTGTGACGATAGCCCTGATCGCGCTGATGCGAATTACTGCGGACGCGGCCGGTGCGCGCGCCGGCGCCGCGCGACTTGGCCTCATCGCGGCGGTCGCAATCGTGATCGGCCTGCTCGCTTGGCTCGCAACGCCAAGCGACTGGCGCGTCGGTGTCGGGACGCTTGCCGTAGCCCTGGTAGCACTCAACTACTGGGCTTTCCGCAGCGACCCGCGCCCGGCCGAAGCCCAGTAGCGCGGGCCGCTGGAAAGCGGCTTACTTACTTGACGCGCAGTTTCGCGACGACGCCCATGTGGTCTGATGCCCACAGCGGCGCGGCCTTGCGGAACGGCTTCGCTCCAACGATGCCCTTGCTGCGAACGCTGAAATTCTTGCTCGGGCTGTACAAAATGTGATCAATCCAGACGTTGCTGGTCGGCTTCGGATTGATCAGCTTCTCATCCATACCGAAGGTCTGAACACGCTTCGTGCCAAAGACATCCTTCATCCCAGCGCCAGTAAAGACCTTGTAGGCATCGGCTTCAGCATCACCTGAGGTCGGGTCGCTGTTGAGGTCGCCGAGCAGAATCGCCGGCTTCGTCTTGCTTGAAAGCGGCCCACCTGCGGCGAACAGCTCCTTCGCCTGCGACTCACGGACGCCGGCACCATAGGCCTCAAGGTGCGTGTTCACGAACTTGAATTGGCGGCCGCCGACCGAAGCATCAACCGCAGTCCAGCCGCGGTAGACCTTCGCCAGGCCGGCCTGCGTTGGGATCTCGACAAGCGCCTTGTAGCGAGCCTTGGAAGTCTTTCCGATCTTGAGCTTCGAATCGCCGCAGACGAGGATCACGTCGTGCATCGTCAGGCGGACATCCTGCGTCGTCGTCGGTGCCTCAAAATCAAATTCCGTCTGATCGACAAGAACGCTGTACTTCAGACCCTGCTTCTTCAGCGCCGCCAGCAGCAGCTTCGTGAAGTCGTAGTCAACTTTGGTTGCCGCCGCAGGGTCGCCGGCCGGCCCGCTGCGCCAAGTGGCGGCCTCTTGAAGGCCAATCAGCTCAGGCCTGTTTGCCTTGATCTCAGCCGCCAACCCAACTGCGCGGGCAGCGAAATTGGTCGCTTTGACCGTGCCGTACATCTCTTCAGCATTGACCTTGAAGGTAGGAAGGTCGGGTGCAGTGGCGAGGCCGATGATGTCGGCGCCAAGATAGATGTTGCGGCTCATCACGGTGACGTCACCACCGGCAGCCGAGGCTGTCGAAGCGGGAACAGCCATCGCTGCGGCTACAAGGACAAGGACGAACGGGATACGTCGGTTCACGGAAATCTCCTAGGTCGTTTACTTCCCCTGCTGAGTGCAGCAGTCCGACAACGTTACAGGGAAGTGAATGCCAATGCGACGGTTGCCGGATGCCGCGGCCGCGACCACGAGCCGCCAGCGATGTCAGCTCTACGCTGAGGCAGCCAGCTCGTGCAAACTATCGGCCAGCAGCCGATCGTCACCGGCCTTAGAGGCCGTACCCGGGCGGCGGTTGACCGGCCGCTCAGCGCGGTCCTGCCAGAAGCCGCCGCTGCTCTGGGCTGGCTCGTCGGCAGCCGCCAGCCAAGTGATCGTGTCGGCTCCCTCAGCCGGGGTGCGCAGCGCCTTACCGACGATCTTGTGGAAGGTGGGCAGCGAGCTTTCGACGCCCGGCGTATCGGCCCAGCCCGGGTGCATTGCGCTAACGACGATCCCCTGATCGGCGAGCTGGCTCGCCCAATACTCGGTCAGCATCACCTGCATCCGCTTGGTGCGCGCGTAGGCGGCGCTGCCGGACCACTTCTCGCGCGCAGACTGAAGGTCGTTGAGCTTGACGGCCTCCGAGTACATGCCGCCGGAGGAGACGTTGATGATCCGCGCTGGCCGATGCTCGATCGCGGCGCTGGCGAGCGCTGGAACGAGCAGCTCGGTCAACAGGAAGGGGCCGAGCACGTTGGTTGCCAACGTCAGCTCGATCCCGTCGGCGGAGACTTGGCGCGCATCAAGCAACACACCGGCGTTATTGACGAGCACGTCGATCTTGGGATTTTCCGCGAGCAGCCGCTCCGCGCCGGAGCGGACCGACTCAAGCGACGAGAGGTCGATTACTTCGGTCGTGATCGAGGCGCCAGTGTGGGCCGAGCCTTCGACTGATTCCCGGGCTGGCTCAAGCCGCTCAGGGTTACGCCCAACCAACACAACGTCGGCGCCGAGCTCGGCGAGCTGGCGTGAGGCCTCAAGCCCGAGGCCGCTGTTGGCGCCGGTCACGACACAGAGCTTCCCGCTCAGGTCAGCCTTGATCGGGCCGAGCAGGCCGAGCGCCTTGCGCGCGCCCCAACCGATTCGTGAGAAGCCCGGAGCGATCGTCAGGTCAAGCAGGCTGTCGGCGGCGCCACGAAGCATCGCCTTGACGGTAGCCACTGGCGATGCGACTAGCGCGCCCACTCCGCGCTGCTTAGTTGTCGAAGCTGCCCTTAGGCGAGCTGCCGATCTCCAGCGACTCGCAGAAGGTGATCTGTGGCGGTTCGGCGAGCATCGTGCCGGCTAGCTCAACCAGCTTCAGCATGTGCGGCTGCTGCATGTGGCCGTTGAGCGCTTCCTGTGATGCCCAACGCTCAACAAAGACGAGCGTATTCGGGTCATTGATGTCGCGGTGGAGCACGTACGA
>JBIHZY010000019.1:0-14793 GCA_044240185.1 Solirubrobacteraceae bacterium | reverse complement strand
GGCGTGAGCGCGCCGGTGCTGGGGACGCGCCGCGCGGCGCTAATTATCGACGAGGACGGCGTGATTCGCTACCGCCACGTGCACGCGCTGGGGATCAGTTTCCAAAGCGCCGACCAGCTGGGCGAAGCGCTCGCAGCACTGCCTGCGCGCTAGCCTCAGAGTCGTAATGAGCAGCGAAGAGCCAACAACCGAGCCGCAGGCAGCCGTCGAGCCAGAGACTGCCGCTGCACCAACTGAAGAGCCGGCCGCGTCCGAGGTTGTAGCCGAGCCGGCAGCCGAGGCCGTCGCCGAGCCAGAAGCTGCCGCACCAGATGCTGAAACCCCGGCCGAGGAACCGAAAGCGAAGCCGAAGAAGCCGAAGGGCAAAGGCAAGCCGCGCGGCAAGCGCCCACCGCCGCCACCGAAGACGCGCGGCCAGCTACCGATCGAGGAGCTGCGCGCAGCGTCGAAGGCGACGATCGACCTGTTTGGAGCGCAGCAGGCGATCCGTGCCTCGTTCGCGGTCCTCGCCACGAAAGAGCGCCAGGACATCTCAGCGCTGATCGCCGCCGACGACGACCACCGCACTCGCGCCCGCAACGTCGCCAACGGCTCGCTTGGGGCAGGGCGAATTGACAAGGCGATGGCGGCGACGATCGTCGCGATGGCGCCGGCTGAAGACCTTTGGATTGTCACGCTCGACAAGGAGCAGGCCTCGCAGCGGCTCGGCCGTGTCCGCGCAGCCAAGCAGCGTGACCGCGAGCGCGACGAGAAGAAGAAGGAACGCAAGAACAGCTCCGAGCGCGTCAGCCGCGACCAGCTCAAAGCGGCCCAGGACGGCAAGGTCGGAGCGACGATCCGTTTCGTCACCGATGAGGATCGCCGCGAGCGCCGCTCAAAGAGCGACGAGAAGAAGGCCGCCAAGAAGAGCGGCTCAGTGCTCGACGAGCTCGGTTACTGAGCTTCGCTGCCAAAGGCCGCCTGATGGGCGGCGATAACGCGATCAGCGCGCTCACGGCTTGAAACACCGACTAGTCGCCCAATCCGTTCGCGGTTAGCGGCGATCAGGTTGTAGCTCGCATTTACCGGCCGCGAAAGCCTGCCCAGCAGCGGCGCCGTCGGCGCCAGGCGCGGCAGCGCAGCGGCGATCGGAGCGGCCGCATCGCCGCCCGAGAAGAGCTTCCCGTCGCCGTCAATCAAGTGCGCGCTCTCTAGCCGTAGATCTTCCGGAACGTCCGCCAGCAAGCGCTCACCGAGCGGCGACTGAATCGCAATTAGCCGAAGCCGCCGATCACGGTCGAGGCGCAGCAGCTGCGCGACCGACCAGCGGCAGTAGCCGCACTCTTCGTCGTAGAAGACGAGCAGTGGCGCGTCAGGCTGCAAGGGTTAGCTGCAAGCGGGCATCGATCGCGGCGGCGATCGCGTCGCGGACCGGCCCCTCTTCGAAGCGCTCAACGAGTGCGTGGAGAAAGCCCTCGACTACGAGCCTGTGCGCGCCGGCCTCATCAAGGCCGTGCGAGCGCAGGTAGAAGAGCTGCTCGGGATCAACCTGGGCGATCGCAGCGGCGTGCGTGCAGCGGACGTCGTTAGCGAGGATTTCGAGCCCCGGAATCGCGTCGGCGTGGGCCTTGCGGCTGACCAACAGGTTGCGTGACTCCTGAAAGGCATCGGTCCGCTGTGCGCCTTCGTCAACCTGAATCATTCCGCGCCAAACAGCGTGCGAGCGGCCACCGAGAATGCCGCGGAAGGCGAGGTCGGAAGTCGTGTCAGCGGCGGCGTGCTCCTGCAGCGTGTCGTAGTCGACGTGCTGGCGGCCGCGCGTGGCGTAAGCCCCGGTAACGCGAGCGTCGGCGCCCGGGCCGGCGAGCTTCGTCTCAAGGAAGATCTTGCCGTTGGCTGAACCGAAGCCGAGCGTGATCCAGTCGAGCGACGCGTCGCGCTCAATCACAGCGCGCTGCGAACCGAAGACCCAGCTGCTTTCACTGAGCGCCTGAGCGTCTACGAAGCGCAAGTTCGCGGCCGCGCCGACGACGAGCTCAACGACACCGTTTACGAGCCCTTCGGCCACTGCGTCTGCGGAGAGCGTCTGGTGCCAGATCTCGGCCTTGGCTCCCTCTTCGAGAACCACCAGCAGGCGCCAATGCAGCGCACTACCTGCGACTTCATGGACGGTGTTGACGATGATCGGCTCGCTGACCTCGACACCCTTCGGCACGTAGACCAGGAGGCCATCGCTCCAAAGCGCCTCATTGCGCGCGATGAAGGGACTCTCAGGATCAGCGACAACGCTGCCGAGGTGCTTCTCAACAACCTCCGGGTAACGCTCGGCTGCAAGCGCCAGCGGCATTACGACCGGCGCACCGGCACCGGGGTCATCATTGCTGGCACGGATAGCGCCCTCAGCGGCTATCTCTAGCAGCGGCGCGGCGCTCTCCTCGTCGCCGGCGGGCGCCGGCGTGAACGAGTCAAGCTCGAGCCCTTCGATCGGCGTGAACTCCCAGCCCGGGACGCCACCGAAGCTCGGCAGCTCGAGCGCCGCGAGAGCGGCAGCAGCGGCGGCGCGGCGGTCGGCCAGGAATGGTGGTTCGACGACAGCCTGCGTCATCCGATTGAACCTTCCATCTGCAGCTCGATCAAGCGGTTCATCTCGACCGCGTACTCCATCGGTAGCTCCTTGACGATCGGCTCGATGAAGCCGTTGACGATCAGCTTGCCGGCCTCCTCCTCGGAGATGCCGTGGCTCATCAGGTAGAAGAGCTGCTCGTCGCCGACCTTCGAGACGGTCGCCTCGTGGCCGACGTCAACGTCGTCCTCGCCGATGCGGATCGTTGGGTAGGTGTCGGAGCGGCTGTCCTCGTCGAGTAGCAGGGCGTCGCAGACAACCTTCGACTTTGAGCCGCCAGCACCCTTGGCAACCTCAAGCAGACCGCGGTAGCTAGAACGACCGCCGTCCTTCGAGATCGACTTGGCGAAGATGTTCGAGGTTGTATTTGGCGCGACGTGGACGATCTTGCCGCCCGCGTCCTGATGCTGACCCTTACCGGCGAAGGCGATCGAAAGGATCTCGCCGTGAGCCCTCTCACCCATCAGGTAGACGCTCGGGTACTTCATCGTCAGCTTCGAACCGAGGTTGCAGTCAACCCACTCAACGGTCGCGTCCTTCTCGGCGACGGCGCGCTTAGTGACCAAGTTGAAGACGTTCTGCGACCAGTTCTGCACGGTCGTGTAACGAATACGGGCGCCTGGCTTGGCGATCAGCTCAACGACAGCCGAATGCAGCGAATCGCTCGAATAGGTCGGAGCGGTGCAGCCTTCGACGTAGTGAACGTATGAGCCTTCGTCGGCGATGATGATCGTCCGCTCGAACTGACCCATGTTCTCGGTGTTAATCCGGAAGTAGGCCTGTAGCGGCATCTCAACCTGAACGCCCGGCGGCACGTAGACGAACGAGCCACCCGACCAAACTGCGCTGTTGAGCGAAGCGAGCTTGTTGTCGTTGGCGGGAATGATCGTCGCGAAGTACTCGCGCACCAGATCTTCGTGGTCGCGCAAAGCCGAATCCATGTCGAGGAAGATCACGCCCTGGTCCTCGAGGTCCTTATTGACCTGGTGGTAGACAACCTCTGATTCGTACTGCGCGCCAACGCCGGCAAGGAAGCTGCGCTCAGCCTCTGGGATTCCAAGCCGGTCGAAGGTCTTCTTCACGTCCTCAGGGACGTCATCCCATGAGCGTTCCGGCTTCTCCGAAGCGCGCACGAAGTAATGGATGTTGTCGAAGTCGACTTCGGCAAGCATCGGCGAGCCCCAAGTTGGCATCTCGCGGGCGAGGAAGTGATCGAGCGACTTAAGGCGGAACTCGCGCATCCACTGCGGCTCGTTCTTGAACTCCGAGATCTTCTCGACCAGTTCGCGCGTCAGCCCCTTAGGAGCCTTGAAGAGATAGTTCTCAGCGTCGTGGAAGCCGTAACGCTCTGTGTAGTCGGAGTTGAGGTCCTTGAGGCCCTCTTCTTCGCTCGTTAGCGGGACGCGGGTCTGGTCTGGAGTAGCCATGTTCAGTCAACCTCGATCTTGATTAGTCCGTCTTCAATTACAACGGGAAATGTCTCTACAGGGATATACGCGGGAAGTGTCGTTGGAATACCAGTGCGAAGGTCAAAGATTGCGCCGTGGCGCGGGCATTCGATCGTGCAGCTCTCGGGGTCGAGAACGCCTTCTGCCAGCGGCGCGCCGTCATGCGAGCAGCGATCTTCCATCGCAAGGATCTCGCCGTCGCAGTTGAAGACGCCGATCTGATCGCCTTCCCATTCAACGATCCGCCAGCTTCCAGCCTCGAGCTCGTCGACGGGGCAGACCTCGATCATCGAGCTCATAGCTGCGAACCCCCAGCTGGCTGGGCGGCGTCTGCGGTGTCGGGCTCCCAGTCGGCGAGCGTGCCGATCGCGGCGCTCTTGAGAACCTTCAGCGAGAGCAGCGCGCACTTCATCCGCGTCGCCGAGATGTCAATCCCGAGCAGGTCGAGAATCGCGCTGCGATCGAGCCGCGCAAGGTCATCGAGCTTCATTCCCTTGATCTCGTCGGAGATCATCGAGGCCGAGGCTTGGCTGATTGCGCAGCCGTGACCTTCGAAGCGGACCTCTTCGACAACGTCGTTGTCGTCAACTTTGAGCATCACGCGCAGCTCGTCGCCGCAGAGCGGATTGGTGTCGAACGATTCGCGATCAGGGGCTTCCATCGGCCCGAAGTTGTGCGGGCGCTTGTAGTGCTCGAGGATCTCTTCGCGGTAGAGGGCGTCGTCCATGATCAGTCTCCGAAGATCTCGATTACGCGGCCGAGGCTATCGACGAGCGCGTCGATGTCATCGGTCGAAGTGTGGACGGCAAAAGAAGCGCGAGTGGTTGCGCCAAGGCCAAGCTTCTTCATCAGCGGCTGCGTGCAGTGGTGGCCGGCGCGAACGCAAACCTGATCACGGCCGAGGATCTCGGCGACGTCGTGTGGGTGGGCGCAGTCGAGCGTGAAGCTGACGAGGCCACCACGCTGCTGCGCCAGCGGCGGGCCTTGAATCGTGAGGCCGGGAATCGTCTGCAGCGATGCGAGCGCGTAAGCCGTGATCGCCTCTTCGTGGGCGCGGACGCGTTCGATTCCAAGCTCCGTGATGAAGTCAACGGCGACGCCGAGCGCGACAACCTCAGCGATCGGCGGCGTGCCGGCCTCAAACTTGAACGGGAGCTCGTTGAAGGTCGTCTCGTCGAAGCTGACGGTCTTGATCATGTCGCCGCCGGTCAGGAACGGCGGCATCGCCTCGAGCATCTCACGGCGGCCGTGGAGCAGGCCGATCCCGGTCGGGCCATAGGCCTTGTGGCCGGTCCAGACGTAGAAGTCGGCGCCGATCGCGTCAACGTTTACGCCCATGTGAGGCGCGGCTTGGCTGCCGTCGATCAGGCTCGCCGCGCCGGCAGCGCGGGCGCGGGCGACAATCTCCTCGACCGGGTTAATCGTGCCGAGCACGTTTGAGCAGTGCGTGACGGCGACCATCTTGACGCGGCCGTCGGCGAGGAACTGATCGAGCTGATCGAGGCTGATCATCCCCTCCTGATCAACTTCGAGCCAGCGCAGCTCGGCGCCCACTTGGCTGCAGAGCTGCTGCCAAGGAACGATGTTCGAGTGGTGCTCAGCTTCGGTTAGGACGATTGCGTCACCAGCGCCGACATTGCCCAGCCCCCACGAGTAGCTCACGAGGTTGATCGCCTCGGTTGCGTTCTTCGTGATGATCGTCTCAGCCGGCTGCGCGCCAACGAAGGCAGCGATCTGCTCGCGCCCAGCGTTAAAGCGGGTGTCTGCGTCGACCGCCAGCGGGTAGACGCCACGGTGGACGTTTGCGTTGTGGTGAGCGAGGAAGTCCTCAAGCGCATCGAGCACGACGCGCGGCTTCTGTGAGGTCGCGGCGCTGTCGAGATAGACCAGCCCCTCCTGCTCCAGGATTGGAAAGTCGAGCGCCAGCGCGGTTTGCGAGGCCGTCGCCATTAGGCCGACGCAGGCTCCGCGAGTTCGCTGTCGCCGGTAATCCAGCCGTAGCCTTCGCTCTCGAGCTGGTCAACGAGCTCAGGGCCGCCCTCTTTGACGATCTTGCCCTCGGAGATGATCGAGACTCGACCCGGCTTCACGAGGTGAAGAATCCGCTGGTAGTGGGTGATAATCAGCACGCCCATGCCGCTCTGCGCGCTGACCGTGTTGACGCCCTCGGCGACGATGTTGAGCGCGTCGATGTCGAGCCCTGAGTCGGTCTCGTCGAGAATTGCGACGTTCGGCTGCTGCAGCGCCATCTGAAGAATTTCCAGCCTCTTCTTCTCGCCACCAGAGAAGCCGTCGTTGAGGTAGCGCTTCGAGAACTCGCGCTTGACCTCTGTCATCTCCATCGCCTCTTCGACAACTTTGCGGAACTCTTTGAGCGAAATCTCATCTTCGCCGCGCGCCTGACGATGCGCGTTGATAACCATCCGCAGGTACTTCGTGACGGTGACGCCGGGAATTGCGACCGGGTACTGAAAGGCCATGAACAGCCCTAGCCTTGAGCGCTCGTCGGGCGAGGCCTCGGTGATGTCCTCACCGCGGAAGGTGATCTTGCCCTCCGTGACGTCGAGAGCAGGGTTGCCCATGATGACGTTGGCGAGCGTGCTCTTGCCGGATCCGTTGGGTCCCATCAGGGCATGTACTTCTCCCGCCTCAACGGTCAGGTCAACCCCCTTGAGGATCTCCTTCTCGCCGGCGCTTACGTGCAGATTGCTGATCTCTAGTTCGGGCATGGTCTCCGGTCGTGCGTAGTGGTTTGAATTAAGCGGCGCTGTGTATTGGTAGAGCGCTGCCGAGTGGTACGGGTGTTTGGGCTACGTCCTGCTTCGCTGAAAAGGCCACCAGTTCGGCCAGCGTCGTGCGGCGCAGCGCCTCGGTAACGCCTCCCTGCACGCGAATCCAAAGGAACTTGGTCGCGCAGGCTTCGCCGTCGTCAACATGCGAGCAGAGCACGCGTCCGTCATCGGTTTCATCGACGAAGCAGGACATCGGCGCGACCGAACCTTCGAGTGCCAGCACGACCTCGTCCATCGTGACGCTCTCGGGGTCACGCGAAAGGCGGTAGCCGCCGTGGGCGCCGCGCGTGCTCTCAACTAGCTCGGCGCGCTTGAGCAGCGCGACGATCCGTTCGAGGTAAGCGAGCGGTAGCCCTTCGCTCTCGGCGATCGCCTTCAGCGAAACCGGCGAATCGTTTGACTGGCGGCCGAGCTCAACTAGCAGCCGCACGCCGTATTCGGCTTTTGTAGTGAAGATCATCGCTTAATCCTACCAATTTGGTAGGAGAAGCAGGCGGTGATCTAGTCCTGCTCAGGAATGGGGCGCGGAGGCGCTGCCGATCAGCAGCGGCTTGACGATCTTCGGTGCCTTCGGGAAGCGTCCAAGCTCGGCCTTTTCAACTGTCAGCGGTGAGCTTTCAATTGTTGCCAGCGTGTCGCGATTACAGTTGCAGCCGCCGGAAAATCGGCGCCAAATCGGCGCCCAGCGATCCTGCATCTGGGCGTGGTCGTGGTCGGCGCTACGAACGTGCTCAAGGAAGAGATAGTGGCCGCCCGGCCTCAGCACGCGGGCGATCTCGGCGAGCGCCGCCGGCGGGCTACTTGCCTCGCAGAGAACCAATGTGCCGGTGACGCAATCGAAGCTGGCGTCCTCGAACGGCAGTCGCTCGGCGCTGGCGGCGACGACTTCGACCGCGACCGGCGCGTCGGCGCTGCGCGCCTCAAGCTGGCGGCTCATCGCAGCGTTTGGCTCAGTGCAAACCAGCCGCGTGATTCCCTCCCGCGGATAGGCGGCGAGGTTGAGGCCCGTGCCAGCGCCGATTTCAAGCACTTCGCCGCTCGCTGCAGCTAGCGCCTGGCGCCGTTTCTCTGCGAGCCCGGCTTGCTGGCTGGCGCCCATCAGAAAGCGGTCATAGATCAGCGCCGTAAAACGGTTCATCAAGGCCACCTTAGCGACAGGTCGAAGTAGCGGATCGGTGCGCTAATATTGCCTCTATGGTGCTCGCAATCAGTAACGCGCTGGCGATCGACATCGGCTTGATCGGCGTCTTCTTCGTGCTCTTCCCCGCGCTCGTCACGGTGCTGCTGACCTTTGCTGGCGCCGGAGTATTCGTTGAGAAGCAAGAGAACGACGCCTACCTCGAGCAGCACCGCATCCCCGGTAGCGAGCTTTAACCACGGTGGCCAAGCCGGTCGCGCTGATCAGCGGGGGTGCTCGCGGGATTGGACTGGCAACCGCACGCCGCCTCGCCCCCGACCACCGCATCGCGCTGCTCGATCTCGACGCGCAGTCGCTTGACCAAGCAGCAGCGAGCTGCGGCGCTGACACGATCACCGCCGTCTGCGACATCACAGACGCGGCTCAGGTTGAGGCTGCCGTGGCGAAGGTGGTCGCTGAGGCGGGCGGGATCGACGTCGTCTTCTCGAACGCCGGGATCGGCGGCGGAGGCTCGCTTCGCTTGCTCGACCCTGACGTACTTGCCGGAATCGTCAACGTCAACCTGATCGGCAACTGGCGCCTGATCCACGCAGCGCTGCCGCATGTGATCGAGCGGCGCGGCTACATCATCGCCAACGCCTCGGCTTCGGCGCTGATGCCAGCGATCGGATTCGGCGCCTACGCCTCCAGCAAGGCGGCGCTCGAACATCTGATGAACGTGCTTCGCGGCGAGGTTGCACACCTCGGCGTTGAGGTTGGCGTCTCCTACTTCTGGTTCGTCGGCACCGACATGGTCGAAGGCGCGGAGCGCGAAATGGGCCGCCTCGGTGGCCTGCGAAGCGAGATGCCTGGCCCGCTTAGAGGAATCGTCAGCGTTGAAAAAGTCGGCCAGCTCCTTGCCACCGGCATCCGCGCGCGAGCGCGGCGCGTCGTCGCGCCACGCTGGATCACTCCAATCTTCTTCCTGCGCGGGATGATCGGCGGCCTCGTTGATCGCGGCACGGCCGGGATTGCCGCCGAGCTAGACGACGCGACAGCCGAACGGATTGCCGAGCAGGGCAGCTTCGCGGCCGCCTTCCGCAGCACGCAGGCCGGCCACCGCTCTGCGGCGGGCAGCGTCGGCAAGCCGCTTGACGACTGAGCGTTAGACCGGGCGCTTCTGCGAGGCCCGGTAGCGGCGCGCCAAGGAGTTGGTTGAGCTGTCGTGCTGGAGGTCCGGCTTTTCAGCGTCCATCAACTGGTCGGCGAGCGTTCCGGCAAGCACCTTGCCGAGCTCGACGCCCCACTGATCGAACGAGTCGATTCCCCAGAGCACGCCTTCGGTGAAAGCGCGGTGCTCGTAGAGCGCGACCAGCGTGCCGAGCGCGCGCGGAGTTAGCTGACCATCGATCAGCAGCGTCGTTGAGGGCCGGTCGCCGAGGCAGATCCGGGCCGAGATCTGTGACTCCGGGCTACCGGCGGCGCGCAGCGTCTCGGCGTCGCGGCCGAAAGCCAGCGCCTCAGCCTGAGCGAACATGTTCGCCATCAGCAGGTCGTGATGGTTACCGAGCGGGTAGATCGGGTCGCAGAAGCCGATGAACTCGGTTGGCACGATCTCCGTTCCCTGATGGATCATCTGGTAGAAGGCGTGCTGGCCGTTGGTGCCGGGCTCGCCCCAGAAGACGGCGGCTGTATCCCAGCCGACCTGGTCACCGTTGAGCATCACGTGCTTGCCGTTCGATTCCATCTCAAGCTGCTGCAGATAAGCCGGGAAGCGCGCCATCTCAGCTACGTAAGGGAGGATCGCGACCGTCGGCAGGTTCAGCAGGTTGCGGTTCCAAACGCCGACCAGGCCCATCAGAACCGGCATGTTCTCTTCCAGCGGAGCGCTGCGCAGATGCTCATCGACGGCGTTGAAACCGGCCAGCATCTCGGCGAAGTTCTCGCGGCCGATCGCGCACATGATCGTCAGGCCGACCGAGCTGTCCATCGAGTAGCGGCCGCCAACCCAGTCCCAGAAACCGAACATGTTGTCGGTGTTGATGCCGAACTTGGCTACGCCATCAGCATTGGTTGAGACGGCTACGAAGTGATGCTCAACCGAGTCCTCGCCGAGCGCGTCAACGATCCAGTCGCGGGCAGTGCCGGCGTTGGTCAGCGTCTCGAGCGTGACGAAGGTCTTCGAGACGACGATGAAGAGCGTCTCCTCGGGGTCAAGGTCGAGCGTCTTCTCAGCGAAGTCGCTGCCGTCAACGTTGGAGACGAAACGGAAGTTCATCCCGCGGTCGCTGTAGTGCGAGAGCGCAATCGTCGCCATCTCAGGGCCAAGATGTGAGCCGCCGATGCCAATGTTGACGACATTGCGGATTGGCTTGCCGGTAGCGCCCTTCCACTCGCCGGAGCGGATCTTGTCGGTGAAGTCGCCCATCCGGTCCAATACCTCGTGGACCTGGTCGACGACGTTGACGCCGTCGACGATGATCTCGTCGCCCTTCGGCGCGCGCAGCGCCAAGTGGAGCACCGAGCGGTCCTCGGAGACGTTGATCGCCTCGCCGGCGAACATCGCCTTGATCCGCTCTTCGATTCCGGCCTCGCGGGCGCAGGCGATCAGCAGCTTGATCGTCTCAGGGCTTGCGAGCTGCTTCGAGTAGTCGTAGTGGTAGCCGCCAAAGTCGACCGACATCTCGTCGGCGCGGCTGGCGTCGGCGTCAAACATCGAGGCCAGGCTCTGGCCTTCGAGCTCAGCGGCGTTAGCTTTTAGCGCCGCCCATGAGGGCAGCTCGTCGAGGCGTGTCTGCTTGATTTCCATCGCGACTACGCTCCGGCGAGGTCTGAACGCTTGGTGTTGATCGCTGCGATCAACGTCGTCCAAGAGTTCACGAACGAGCTGGCGCCGTCACTCTGCAGCTTCGCCGCGAGCGCGTCCAAGTCAACTCCGGCGGCCTCAAACTCACTCAAGACCTCTTCGCAGTCGCCTCCATCTGGATCCATCACGACGACCGGCGTTGGTCCATGGTCGCCGTAGTCGAGCAGCGTGCCTTCGGGCATCGTGTTGACGGTGTAAGGAGCGGCAAGCCCGGCGATGTAAAGCGTGTCAGAGGCTTCCGGATCCTTCGTTCCGGTGCT
The DNA here is from genome assembly GCA_044240185.1 of Solirubrobacteraceae bacterium. Classification (GTDB taxonomy): domain Bacteria; phylum Actinomycetota; class Thermoleophilia; order Solirubrobacterales; family Solirubrobacteraceae; genus F1-60-MAGs163. The sequence goes on along the minus strand of JBIHZY010000019.1, from coordinate 3,708 downwards.
GGCCCAAAGCAGTCGCTGCGGCCGTGCACCCTCGTTCATCAGGCTCTGAACGCGCTCTGAGGCGAGCAGGTCGCGGTAGTCGCGGTAGGCGCGGCCGCCGATTGCAAGGCCCAGCTTGTCCTTCAGGTTGCTCGGCACTTGGTCGGCAACGGCGACGTCCCAGCGGCTCATGAAGAGCGAAGCAACCGACTGGATGTTCGGTGAAAGGCCGTCGGCGACACGGCGCTCAAGGCCTGTGTAGTAGGCGTCGGCAGCGGCCAGTGCGTGGGCGCTGTTGAAGAGCAGCGTCACGTTGACAGGAATGCCAGCATGGATTGCAGCGCTGATCGCCGGCAGCCCCTCGGGCGTGCCGGGAATCTTGATGAAGACGTTGGAGCGATCAACTTTCGCGTGGAGCTCCTTTGCCTGGGCGACTGTGGCGTCGGTGTCGTAGGCCAGCTCGGGTGAAACCTCGAGCGAAACGAAGCCGTCGAGGTTGTCGGTCCGAGTGTGAATGTCGCCAAACAGGTCGGCGGCGCGCTGAAGGTCGGAGATAGCGGCCTCAAAGAAGACCTGCTCATCGGTCATCTCGTTGCCGTGGAAGCTGTGGACTTGCTCGTCATAGGTGTCGCCGCCGGTGATCGCCTTCTCGAAGATCGTCGGGTTTGAGGTCAACCCTGTGACGCTCAGCTCGGCGATGTACTTGGCAAGCGTGCCCTCGTCTAGCAGCGTGCGTGTGATGTTGTCGAGCCAGAGGCTTTGGCCCGCTTCGTGAAGGGCTTGTGTCGCTTTCATCGCTTATTACTCCTTAGGCCGCTAGTTATTTGGACGGTGCGTCGTGCATGTGCGGCGGAATCCAGCCGGAGGCAGGCGCCAAGCGATCTGCTTCCTTCGGGCCCCATGAGCCGCGCTTGTATGGGTAGATAGGTGTTGCGTTGCCGAGGATCGGATCAACAATTCGCCATGCCTCGTCGATCGTGCCCTGGGTTGCGAATAGGTCGTGGTCGCCGTCGAGCGCCGCCGAAAGCAGCCGCTGGTAGGGCGGGATCTGATGCGCTTCTTGACGTACGGCCGCCAGCTCAATGTCCTCGACCTCGAAGGTGTCAACGGTTGGCTTGCGTGACTGAACTTCGATCGCAACGACGACCTGAGGGTTGATCTGGAAGCGGATCCGGTTGCCGCGAGGGTGATCCTTCGGGAAGAGCTTCTCGGGCGGCGTCTTCAGCTCGACGACAATCTCGGTCGCCGTTACCGGCAACGACTTGCCGGCGCGGATCAAGATCGGCACATCGGCCCAGCGCCAAGTGTCGATGTGGAGCTTCATCGCCGTGTAGGTCTCGGTCGTTGACTTCGGATTTACGCCCTTCGTCTTGCGATAGCCCTCGTACTGGCCACGGACGATGTCCTTCGCCTTCAGCGTCCGAACACCGCGCAGGAAGCGTGCCTTCTCTTCGCGCAGCGCGGCGTCGCCGTGGCCGCTGAATGGGTCCATCGCGACCAGCGTTAGAACTTGGAAGAGGTGGTTCTCAATCACGTCGCGGATCGTGCCGACGGCGTCGTAGAACGAGCCGCGATTGGCAACATCGAAATCCTCAGCCATCGTGATCTGAATCTGGCGAACGTGATCGCGGTTCCAGACCGGCTCAAGGAACGAGTTCGCGAAGCGGAAGAAGAGGATGTTCTCAACCGGCGTCTTGCCGAGGAAGTGGTCGATCCGGAAGATCCGATCCTCAGGGAAGACACTGTGCAGCTCAGCGTTGAGCTGCTCGGCTGAGGCAAGGTCGTGGCCGAACGGCTTTTCAACGACGACGCGGCCCTGCTCAGCGAGACCAACGTCGCCGAGATGGCCGACGACCGGGCCGAACAGCGACGGCGGAATCGCTAGGTAATGAACCGGCCGCTTGCAGCCTTTCAGTTCGTTCTGCAACTCGACGAAGGTGTTGTGGTCGGCGTAATCGCCGCCGGCGTAGCGCATCAGCGAGCTGAGCTTCTTGAAAGCCGCCTTGTTGAGTCCGTCGGCGCTGGCTTCGAGGCTTGCCTTGGCGCGGGCGCGGAGCTGATCCACATGGCCGCCCTCGCGGGCGACGCCGACAACCGGCACGTCGAGCTCGCCGTCGATGACCATCCGCTGCAGTGCGGGGAAGATCTGCTTGAACGCTAGGTCGCCGGTCGCTCCGAAGACGACCAGCGCGTCACCCCTCTTCGGCTTAGCCACTACTTGCTCCCTGCGGGCTTCTCGTCGTGGCCGCCGAACTCGTTGCGCATTGCCGACAGCAGGCGGTCTGCGTAATCGGCTTCGCCGCGGCTCGTAAAGCGCTCGTAGAGCGCCGTCGTCAGGACCGGTGCCGGCGTGCCGGTGTCGATCGCTGCCAAGGCGGTCCAACGACCCTCGCCGGAGTCGGAGACGCGGCCAGCAAAGCCACTGAGGTCGTGGTCGGCGGCGAGCGCGTCCGCGATTAGGTCGAGCAGCCAGCTCCGGATCACGGTGCCGCGGCGCCAAACTTCGGCGATGTCCGGCAGGTTGAGGTCGTACTGGTAGTTCTCCGGGTTACGCAGCGGAGTCGTCTCAGCATCAACCTCTTGCGTGCCGCTGCCAACGTTGGCGTGCTTGAGAATGTTGAGGCCCTCGGCGTAAGCGGCCATCAGGCCGTACTCGATGCCGTTGTGGACCATCTTCGTGAAGTGGCCTGCGCCCGAAGGGCCGCAGTGCAGCCAACCCTCTTCGGCCGGAGTTGGATCACCGGTGCGGCCTGGGGTCCGCGGCGCTGAATCAACGCCTGGAGCTAGCGACTGCAAGACCGGGGAGATCATCGCGATCGCTTCATCCGTGCCGCCGGCCATCAGGCCGTAGCCCTCGGTCAGTCCCCAAACACCGCCGCTGACGCCGCAGTCGACGTAGTGGAGGCCCTTCTCTTTGAGCTCAGTGGCGCGACGGCGGTCGTCGATGTAATAGCTGTTGCCACCATCGATTACGAGGTCGCCCGATTCGAGCGCGTCGACGGCTTCCTTCAGCACCGGATCAACGATGCCAGCCGGCACCATCAGCCAGATTGCGCGCGGGGCGCTCAGCTTCGAGGCCATGTCGGCGGCCGATTCGGCGCCGGTGGCGCCCTTCGCGACGAGCGCGTCAACGGCGTCCTTGTTGGGGTCAAATACGACACAGTCGTGCCCGTCGAGCATCAGTCGCTCGACCATGTTGGCACCCATCCGGCCGAGGCCGATCATTCCAATCTGCATTAGCTGTCTCCTTCGAGGTTGGCGTCTAGTCCTTCAAATTCCAGTAGCTCGACCTTGGCGCGGCGGCGCAGGTGGCGCGGCTCATCGCTTACTTCGGCCTGCGCGAAGGTGCGAACCAGCTCGCGCGCTACTTCGCTGCCGATCACGCGGCCACCAATGCAAAGCACGTTTACTGCGTCGTGCTCGACGGCTTGGTGGGCGGTGTAGGTGTCGTGGATCGTCTGCGCGCGAATCCCTGGCAGCTTCGAAGCTGCGACAGCGATACCGGCGCCCGAGCCGCAAGCAAGGATGCCGCGCTCAGCCTCGCCAGAGTCGATTACCTTGCCCATCTTCAGGGCCATATCGGGGTAGTCGTCGCACTGGCCAAGGTCGATTACCTCGTGGCCGAGCTCAATTAGCGTCGAGGTAGCGACGTCATGAAGCGGCGCTCCGGCGTGGTCAACTCCAACGGCAAAGATCATCGGCGCCGAGCCTATTGGGTTTTTTTCAATC
>JBIHZY010000141.1:0-4477 GCA_044240185.1 Solirubrobacteraceae bacterium | reverse complement strand
TGTTGTTGCGCCTTGCCACGTACTGGAGGCCGTCGACCACGCGGCGATAATGGTCGGACTGCACGTTGAGCTGCTCGCGGTAATCGGCCCAGGGATGGGTGCCGGTTGAGCCAAGCTCGACCGATTCTGTCGCGGCAAGCGAGAAGAGCTGCTTTCGCATCGCCCGCTGGCGCGCGAGAGCGTCGACAACGTCGCTTCCGGCCCCGGAGCGAATCTCGATCTCGGAGAGAATCAGCTCCGACGAGATCGACGCTGCAAGCTCAGCGTCGCTCGCTACAGCTTTCGCGTTGAGCTCCTCGAAGCGGGGAACCAGGTCAAGGCTCGCTGGATCGAGAATCGCGAACTCTTCCTCGATTCCAACGGTGCCGTCGGTCGCATGCGCGAACGCATCGCGGGCCTTCTCGAGATCGATCAGACTCATGAGAGGTAGAAGTAAAGCGCGTGCAGCAGGTCGACCGCCGGGTTCGAGGTGTGAACAGTCACCCCGGCCGGCACGTCAAGCAGTGATTCTGAGTAGTTAAAGATGATCCGCACGCCGGCTACGACAAGCTTGTCAGCAAGCTGCTGTGCGGCTGCGCCGGGAACGGCTAGCACGGCGACAAGGACGTGCTCTTCGGCGATTACGCGATCGGCGTCCTCGATTGGACGCACCGACTGGCCACCGACTTTGGTGCCGACCTTCTTTGGGTCGGCGTCAAAAACAGCGACGACGTTGAAGCCGTGATCGGCGAAGATGTCAGACGAACCAATCGCCTTGCCGAGGTGACCGGCGCCAAAGAGCGCGATGTTTTGCTGGCTGCCGGTTTGGAGAATCTCGCGAATTTCGTCGGCAAGCGCGTCAACGTTGTACCCAACGCCGCGTTTGCCGAACTTGCCGAAGCCAGAGAGGTCACGTCGGATCTGTGTGCTGTTGACGCGCGTGTACTCAGAGAGCTCCTGCGAAGAGAGCGTCTCGCGGCCTGTCTTCTGAGCCTGCGTTAAGACTTGGAGGTAGCGAGAGAGACGTGCTGCGACGCCCAGCGAAAGCTGAGCCGGGCCGTCGTCTGACGCGACCAAGCCGACCGGAACGCCTTCAGTCTCGCTGCTAGCCATCGCTGCGATGCTACCGCGCCGAGATTGCGAATAGGCGACTTTTTAGATCCTGCAGGTCGATCTCAAAGTCGTAAAGCTCCTCGCCATCGAGCGCGATCACTGGAATCCGCTCCAAGTAGAGCCGATGAAGTTCATCGTTTGACTCAATATCGACCTGCTCCAGCTCGAACTGGTATTCGCTCTGGAGCCGCTCGAGCTGCGCATTCGCAATCTCACACAGGTGGCAACCGTCGCGCTGGTAGATCGTGAGCTGCGGCTTCATCGGCGCGCGCCACTCGGATAAGCGTCTAGGGCGAGCGCGGCGGCCGGCGAGCACTGCGGAAGAAAACGGGCGGCGCTCGCGATCATCGCCGCGTTATCGGTGCATAGATTGCGCGCTGGAATGTGGCTTTCGGCGCCAAGCGCCGCGACTTGCTCACGCAGCGGGCCATTTGCGGCGACGCCGCCGCCGACCGCGACTCGACCACAACCGTCGGCGTCGAGTGCGCGCCCAAGACGTTCGACCAGCGCCTCAACGATCGCTCGCTGATACGAGGCCGCAAGGTCGGCGCGCTGTCGCGTGGTTTCTTCCTCGCCGAGGTCTCGAATCGCATAGAGCAGCGCCGTCTTGACGCCAGCGAACGAGAAGTCGAAGCCCTTGACGTTGCGCGCCGTCGGGAATTTGAAGGCCTCGGGATCGCCGTCGGCAGCGAGCGCCTCCAACGCTGGGCCGCCCGGGAACGGCAGCCCGAGCATCCGCGCGCCCTTGTCGAAGGCTTCCCCGGCCGCATCGTCAAGCGTTTCACCTAGAAGCGTGTAAGAGCTGTGGTCGTCTACCCGCGCGAGCAGCGTATGGCCGCCGCTGGCGATCAAGCAGATGAACGGAGGCTCAAACGGATCAGGCGCAATAAAGTTGGCTGCAACGTGGCCTTGCAGGTGGTCAACGGCGACCAGCGGAATCGCTCTCGCGGCGGCGATCGCCTTCGCTTGACCGACGCCAACCAAAAGCGCACCGATCAGGCCGGGGCCCTGCGTGACGGCGACCCGTTCGATCTGATCGAGGCCCAAACCGGCCTGCGCGAGCGCGCTGTCGATCGCCGGGGTCAGCAACTCAAGGTGATGGCGGGCCGCTATCTCCGGGACGACGCCACCGAACTTGTCGTGGATCGCTTGTGAGGAGATGACGTTCGAGAGAATTACGCCGTCGGCCGAAAGCACTGCGGCGCAGCTGTCGTCGCAGCTGGTCTCAACGCCGAGGATTGCTCCGTTCACGGCGCGGCGACCGGCCGAGCAGGCGCGGCCGGCACGTCGTCGAGCTCACCGCGCAGCGTCGCCTGAGTGCGCCACATAATCACGGCGTCCTCACCGTTGTCCTGGTAGTAGCGAGGACGGGTTCCGGCGGCGAGGAAGCCGAAGCGTTCGTAGAGTGCGATCGCAGCGCTGTTGGTTGGCCTGACCTCAAGCGTGATCTGACCCTCTTCGCCGACGCGCCGCAGAATCTCATCGATCATCTCCGTCGCGATGCCCTGACGTTGCAGGTCTGGATCAACCGAGACGTTCATGATGTGCCAGACCTGATCGAAGCGCGAGCAGATGATGTAGCCAACAAGTTGGCCGTCGCGCTGCGCGGCGAGGCAGATCCCCTCGGGCTTACTCAGCTCGAGCACAAACATCGCCAGCGACCACGGAGTAGGGAAGGCGCGCCGCTCGATCGCGATTACGTTCGGAAGGTCGGCGAAGACGAGGCGGCGGGTTTCGAGTGTCGTGTCTGTCATTTCGATTCGGTGCGGGCCTGCAGTGAAATTTCAGCGTCTGGTTGACGGACGTAGTACGGAACTAGAGCCTCTGCGCCGACCGGGCCGCTGTCGGCCGCCAACTGACAGAGCGCGGCTCCAGCGAGCTGATGCAGCGCAGACCCATCGTCGGGGACTGCAATAGAGCCAATTTCCAGCTCTTTTCGAAAGATTAGCGCTCCGTCTCCGACTGCAATAGTCGCGCCGGATTCTGCAGCCAATACTGCAACTAGCTCTTGCGGTGGGCAGGCCTGATCAGCAACCGTCTGCTCTCCGCCAGGCGACCAAGCCGCGATGTAAGCCTCGCCGCGGCGAGCGTCAGCGACGGCCGCGACGTGGACCGTCGGCTCGGCCATTCGGGTTGGCAGGGCCAGCGCTTCGAGCGTCGAGACCGCTACCAGCTCGACGCCACTGGCCTGCGCTAATCCCTGAGCGGTTGCAACGCCAATTCGCAGACCCGTGAATGTGCCGGGTCCAATCCCGACACCGATTCGCCCCAGGTCGCCCCAGCCGATGCCGGCCTCAGCGAGCGCCTCTTCACAGAGCGCGAGCAGGCGCTCGGCGTGGCGGGGGCGCTGACCGGCTTCGGGGCGGTCGGCCAGCTCGCAGACGAGCTCGCCATCGACCGTTAGCCCGACGACCGTTGCCGCTGTTGCCGTGTCGAAGGCGAGCACGGCGCGCTCGCGGTTCACCGCGCCTGCTCCCGCTTGAAGCTGATCGTGCGCTCGTTCTCACTTATGTGGCTCAGCTCAACCCGAAGTGACGCGGGGATCGTCGCGAGCGTCCCGACCGACTGCTCGGATTGCTGCGGCCACTCGATGAAGGTGACGCGATCCGGGCCGGCCTCATCATCAAGCAGGCCCGCCTCCTCCCCACTAGCGCCTTCAAGGCGCTGACAGTCGAGATGCGAGATCAGCAGATCCCCGTCCTCGTAGCGGTTGCAAATCGTGTAGCTGGGACTGGTTACCGGGCCCTCAAAACCGAGCGCGCGGCAGGCACCGCGAATGAAGGTCGTCTTGCCAGAGCCGATCTCTCCGCAGACGTGAACTACGTCGCCGGGACGAAGCTCTGCTGCCAGCTCTGCCGCGAGCGCCTCGGTCGCTTCGGCTGAGCCGCTGACCGAAGCGTTAGCCGCGCCCATGCGCGATGTCGCCGATGACGAGTGTCACGTGCTCGACCGGCACGGCGACTAGTGAGCCGATGCCTGAAAGGCCATCAACGTCGAGTGACCGGCGCTTGATTGGGGCCAACTTGGTCGCTTTTTGCTTGTTCTTGGCGGTCGGCGTTTCGGTCCCAGATGGTGCGCCGGTCGGCGTCCCTGAAGTCGGAGCAGACGGCTGGCTGGACGATGGACTGCCATTCGAGTTCTTCGGCTTAGTCGTGGTCGTTGTGCCCCCCGATCCGGTTAGCCCCTCGAGCGGATCGAGGTACTGGTCATCGCCAGCGCCCCCGGCGAACGCGGCCGACGGAACCAGCACCGCAGCCAAAACCGCGATCAGAAGCACGTAACGAGAACGAATCATCGAACTTGAGTCTAGACCAGAGAGCGCAGCAGTGAGCCGTTTCGGTCAGCTGAAGACCGCCGCCTTCGCTAGCGTCCGCCGAGTGAACGA
>JBIHZY010000140.1:0-4525 GCA_044240185.1 Solirubrobacteraceae bacterium | reverse complement strand
TTCCCGATCGAACTGACGCGCGAGCTCGCCGAGGAGCGGGGCGTTCCGTTCGGCGAGCAAGCCGAGTTCGATCGCCTGATGGGGGAGCAGCGGACGCGCTCAGCGGCCGGCGCCGGCGAGCGCAAGGTTGGAGTTTCGGCCGAGGCTGTTCGCGCGGTTGGCGGCGACCAGGCGCGCTTCGTCGGCTACGAGTCTCTCAGCACGCGAACCAACGTTGTAGGGATCGCCGAGCAGGATGGCCGAACGCTGATAAAGCTCGCCGACTCGCCGTTCTATGCCGAAGGCGGCGGGCAGGCTGGAGACACCGGCGTGTTGATCTCGGCCGACGGGGATCACCTCGCGACCGTCGTCGGCGTGATCCGGGCTGGAGACGATCAAGCGCTAATCGTCGAAGGCTTGAGCGAGTCGCCCGAGGTCGGGGCCGAGCTCGTCGCCGAGGTTGACGCAACCGCTCGCCACGCGACGGAGTGCAACCACACCGCGACGCATCTGCTTCACGCCGCGCTGCGCGAGCGACTTGGCGACCACGTGCGCCAGGCCGGTTCTTATGTCGGCCCCGAGAAGCTGCGCTTTGACTTCAACCATTCGGCGCGGCTCAGCGACGAGGACCGTCAAGCCGTTGAAGACGAAGTCAACGCGAAGATCCTTGCGAGCCTGAATGTGCGCGCGCTGACGACGACGATCGACGAAGCACAGAAGCTCGGGGCGATGGCTCTCTTCGGCGAGAAGTACGGCGAGATCGTGCGGATGGTCGAAATAGGCGACGGCAGCTTCTCACGCGAGCTTTGCGGTGGAACCCACGTCGCGCGGACCTCGGAGATCGCTTGCCTGAAGATCACCAGCGAAGGCTCGAGCGCCGCCAACGTGAGGCGGATAGAGGCCGTCACTGGGCCTGTTGCGGTCGGGATGCTGCGCGGTCACGACGCGCTGCTCAGTGAGGCTGCACAGGCTTTGAAGACAACACCGGACCAAGTCCCTGCGGCCGTCAGCAAACTGAAGCAGGGCGCCCAGAACTCAAGCGATCAGGCTGGCGCGGGCGTCGACGAGGAACAGCTCGCCGCCGCCGCCACCAAGCTTGGCGACGCACAGCTACTAGTCGCTGACGTTGGCGCCGTCCCCGCAAAGGCGTTGATGGACGTTGCCGACCGCCTCAAAGGAAGGCTCGGCGAGCTCGCAGTGGTCGTCGTCGGCAGCGTCGTTGACGGGCGCGTGTCGCTCGTCGTTGCCGTCACCCCGGCGCTTGTTGAGAGGGGCGTCAAAGCCGGTGAGGTTGTTGCCGTCGCGGCAGCCGTAGTCGGCGGAGGCGGGGGAGGGCGCGACACGATCGCCCAAGCTGGCGGAAAAGACCCTGAGAAGCTCGAAGAGGCGCTCGCGTTGGCAGCGAAGACTGTCGAAGCGGCGCTTGGCGCCTAAGCGGTGCGGGTATTAGGACTCGATCACGGTTCTGCCCGCTGTGGCTGCGCGATCAGTGACCCGACCGGCACGCTCGCCACGCCGATCGAGCCGGTGCTGCGCCCCGAGACGAAGGCAGGGATTAAGCAGCTTCGCGAGCTGGTCGAGCTGCGCGAGGTTGACCGCGTGATCGTCGGCTTGCCGCTTTCGCTCTCCGGCGGTGACTCTGACCAAACGCGCGAGGCGCGCGCGTTCGCAGATAAACTCCGCTCAGCGCTCGGACCGAAGGTTCCGGTTGAACTCTTCGATGAGCGCTTCACGACCACGATCGCTGCCAGCAGCGAGGGTCGTGAGAGTGAAGATTCGCGCGCCGCCGCGGTCTTGTTGGATGATTGGATGGCCCGGTTCGGGCACGAGCATTGGAATCGCGATGAGTGAAGAGAGCCGCCGCAGCGAAGAGCAACGGGAAGCAGCCCGCCTTGAGCGAGAGCGTAAGCGTGCCGCAGAACGTGGCGAACCGACCCCGGCGTCTCCGCCGTCGACGAGCGATCTTCCGCCGCAGGCGCCGCCGATTGGCGCTGGCCCGCCGCGCAAGGCGAAGCCGCCGGTTGATCCGCCGAAATCGCCGCAAACGCCAAATCCCGGTACTCCACGAAGCAGCGCAGGCGCCGCCGCCCGCCCGGTGCAGCCTGCCCGTAATCCTCCGGCCCAGGCCGCTGCTCCCGCGCCTCCGCGCAAGGTGACCGATGACGACGAGAGTCCCAGCGGCACGGTCCGGCCACCCGGCGCTACGGCAACGCCACAGCAGCCGCAGGCCCGTCGTCGTTCGCCGGGCCGCCACGCGCTTCTGTTCGGAATCGTCGCCGTCGTCTTCGTTGCCGTTCTGTTCGTCGCCAACGGCATCTTCGAGCCATTCAAGGGAGATGGTTCGGGAGCTGTGACGGTGAGAATCCCGGCCGGTGTCGATGCTGGCGCTATCGGCACACTGCTCGCTGACCAGGGTGTCATCGGCTCCCCGTTCTTCTTCGAGCTGCGGGCAACAATCAGCGGCGACCGTGGCAACCTGCGCGCCGGTACCTACGAGCTCAGCAAAGATATGAGTAACGGTTCCGCTCTCGCGGTTCTGACGAATGTGCAGGAGGGTGCGGCAGTAATCAACGTGCTGGTTCCTGAGGGGCCGGCGCGCGATGAGATAGCGCCGGTGGTTAAGAAGCAGGGCGTAAGTGGCAATTATGTCGCCGCCTCGGTTTCGTCGCCCGAGCTAGACCCCCGTCGCTACGGCGCGCCTAGCAGCGTCCGTTCACTCGAGGGGTTCCTATTTCCCGCTACATACGAGCTGCTGAAGAGTGCCCCAACCGCCGAGCGGCTCGTCACGGATCAACTAAAAGCCTTCAAGCGCAACATCGCTGACGTCAATATGAGCTACGCGAAGAGTAAGAACCTGACCGTCTTCGACGTCATCACTCTGGCGTCGATCATTGAACGCGAAGCGCTCTTTGACCGCGATCGGCCCCAAGTCGCGGCTGTCTTCTACAACCGCCTGCGCGACTCGATCTCACTTGGCAGCGACGCAACAACGCGATTCGCCGTCAAGAATTGGGATCAACCACTGACAGTCAGTGAGATCGACAGCAAGTCGCCGTACAACACACGTCAGGTTTCCGGCCTTCCGCCGGGGCCGATCGGTAACCCAGGCCTAGCGTCAATTCAAGCTGCCGCGAATCCGCCGAAGAGCGACTACCTCTACTTCATCGTCGAAACCTGCAAGAAGGGCGGCCTTGTATTTGCCAAGACGCTGCCGGAGTTCCAGAAGCTGATTGACGATTACAACAACCGGCGCGCCGCGCAGGGCGGAAAGGATCCGGCGTTTTGCCGCTAACGAGGAGCCGGTCGTGACTGCGACGCGGCTTGGGGTGCTCGGCTGGCCGGTCGACCACAGTCGCTCTCCGGCGATGCATAACGCCGCGCTCGCTGCGGTCGGTCTAAACGACTGGGACTATCAGCTTCTCGCTGTCCCGCCTGACGAGTTTGTCGCTTTGGTTGCGAGCTTGCCTGCCGAGGGCTACCGCGGCGCGAGCGTGACGATTCCGCACAAGGAAGCAGCGTCCGAGCTGGTCGATCGCCTCAGCGAAAGTGCCGCGGCGATAGGCGCCGTCAACACGTTGATCTTTGAGCCCGGGGGAGAGGTGGTCGGCGACAACACCGACGCGCCTGGGTTTATTGCGTCGCTGCCCGAGCCGCCTGCGCCCGGCTCAACAGCGCTCGTGCTCGGTGCCGGCGGCGTCGCCCATGCTGTTGTCTGGGCACTAAGGAACTGTGGCGTCGAGGTTGCGATTTGGAACCGAACCGCGCAGCGCGCTGAGCAGCTAGCCGAGCGTTTCGGCGCGGTCGCGACCGCCACCGTCGGCCCGGCCGAGATGCTCGTGAATTGCACTGCCGCCGGGCTTGAAGGCGATCCCTTCGCGAGCCTGCCGGTTAGCCCCGATCAGCTCGGCGACTATTCAGTTGTCGCTGACCTCGTCTATCACGGCGGGCCCGGAGCGCTGCTCGAAGCCGCTGCCGCTGCCGGCGCGACGACGGTCGACGGAATCGAAGTTTTAGTCCAGCAGGGTGCGATCGCGTTCAAGCAATGGACCGGCCACGCCGCGCCGGTCGAGCTTATGCGCGCCGCTGCCTTAGCCGGCTAGGGCAGCGCGCCTACTTCAGCGTCTCGCCGACGTGGTGGAGCTGAAAGGCTCGAACCAAGTCAGTAAGCCCGGACATCAGCGCCCAAAGGCCGACGAAAAGAACAAGCAGGTTGTCTTTGACGTCAACGTCGGAGCCGGCGGCAATGAATGCGATAACCAGCATCAGCGTGCCGCTTACAAGACCAAGCCACCAAAGATCATTGTGGCCGCGCTCGGAGAAAGCCTGCGTGATCCAGATTACCGCGACGAGAAGGAAGATGAATCCGAGAATGTCAGCAAAATCGTTGAAAGTTTCGACCGGGTTGAAGATTGCGACAACCCCCCAGATGATCAGAAGGGCACCGACGATAAGCCAGACCCAGCGCCACTTTGGAACCAGCGCTGAAATCGCCATGTATTGAATTCCGGCGCCGATGAACATCGCGCCGATCATGACCCCAATGATG
>JBIHZY010000018.1:0-15205 GCA_044240185.1 Solirubrobacteraceae bacterium | reverse complement strand
TGGGACCGCTTCTCAGCCTGATCACGCTGCGCGCGTAGAATCGTCATATGTCCACATCGGCGCACCGGCGGTCTGCCCCGCTGGATCTTGAGGCGCTCGAGGCGATCACCGATGCCGTTGAATCGGGCGCCGGGCTACCGGAGGTTGTTCGCGCCGCGGCGCGGGCGCTTGAGGCCAGCCTCGCCGTAAGCGATCGTGCCGGTCACGTGCTGGCAGTAGCGGCTCGCTCAACTGCCGACGAAGCATCGCTGCTAGCCGATGGCAGCGGCGTCGAATTGATTGAGCTGCGCGTTAACGATGCCCCGGTTGGCGTGCTGCGTCTGCGCGCCCGCGGCGAGCTCGATGGCTCACTGCTGCGCCTCGTCACAACACTGGTCAGCTCTGAGGTTGAGCGAGTCCGCGCGCCCTCGCGCGCTTCGGCCGAAGCTGCCGAAGCGTTCCTGCGCGCATTGCTCGCTCGCGAGATAGATGGTGCTGAAGCGGTCACCGAGGCTGCCGCCGAACTGGGCACGAGCCTCGAGCGTGGCGCCAGCATGATCGTTGTCCGCGCACACGCCCATGTTGCCGCCGGCGAAGGTCGCCGCGCACGCGTCCATTCGCTCGTTGATCGGGCTGCCTGTGGCGTCGTGGCAGATTCGCTCAGCGCCTTGACCGCTCCGCGCGAGCTCCCCGGCGACGACGTCGTCGTGTTGCTTGCAAGCGGCGACGATGCGCTTGCCGCTCGCGCCGCCGAGGCGATCCGTGGCGAGCTGCTCTCCGGCATCGCCGGTCACAGCGTGACTATCGGTCGCAGTCGCCCCTGCACTGACCCGGCTCAGCTGCATCGCGCGGCGGCTGAGGCCCTACTGGCTGTGAACGTGGCGGAAGGCGACGGTGAACACGAGATCCTCGCCTTCGAGCAGACCGGTGCTTACCGGCTGCTGCTCTCAGCGATGGCCGACAACCCTGACGAGCTCCGGCGCTTCTACGCTGAGACGGTCGAACCGCTCGTCGCCTACGACGAGCAGTACGAGACCGACCTGATGCTGACGGTCGAAACCTTCCTCGAGGCCGATGGCAACGTCGCCGGCACTGCCCAGCGACTTTTCACCCACCGCCACACGGTTCGTTACCGGCTCGAGCGGGTGCGTGATCTTTGCGGCCATGACGTCGGCTCCAGCGACGGACGCGAGAAACTGAGCCTCGGGCTCAAAGCGATGCGCGTGCTTGGAATTCCACGCCGCGGTGGCCCGGCCGCTGAGCCGGGCCTCAGCGGCGGCCGGGTTTCGAAGCCGCGCTGATCCGTGGGTGGTCGTTGACGGCTGCCAGCGCTTATTATCTGTACAGCCCCAATGGGGGGTGGTGTAACGGCAGCACAACGGCCTTTGGCGCCGTTAGTCGGGGTTCGAATCCCTGCCCCCCAGCTAGAAGGCCTGCAGGTGTTCACCCGGAGGTGCGATTTTGGCCCCTGCGCTCTACGATGTGAACGTGTCCGCTTACACCGCCGTCATTTTGGCCGCCGGCCAGGGGACACGCATGCGTTCGCGCACGCCGAAGGTTCTCCACGACCTCTGTGGCCGCCCGTTGGTCGAATGGGTGCTCGTTGCCGCTCGCGATGCTGGCTGCACGAAGCTGATCGTGGTCGATGCTCCTGCCCGTCCGCTCGACGGTCTGCTCGGCGACGATGTTGAGATTGTCGTCCAGCCTCAGGCCGATGGAACGGCTGGCGCAGTGGCGGCGGCAATCGACTCGCTGCCGGGCGGTATGCCGGTCGTGATCCTTAGCGGCGACGTGCCGATGATCAGTCCCGAGACAATCGGCGAACTTCTCGCGGTCCACAAGCAGGGCGAGGCCGCAGCGACCGTCGCGACCGCACTACTCGACGACCCCAGCGGCTACGGACGCGTTGTGCGCAGCGCCGACGGATCGCTCGAGAAGATCGTTGAGACCAAGACCGACGGCGACGCGACGGCCGACGAGCTTCTGATCAACGAAGTCAATAGCGGCATCTACGTTTTCGATCCAGCAGCGCTCGCCGCGGCGCTTGACGGCGTGGGGAGCGACAACAGTCAAGGCGAGCGCTATCTGCCGGCCGTGCTCCCGCTGATCGCAGCTACCGGCGGCAAGATCGTCGCCCACGTCGTCGATGATCCGTCGATGCTGCTCGGCGTCAACGATCGCGTCGACCTAGCTGAGCTGCGCGACCTAGCGCAGATGCAGATCATCGAAGCTCACCTGCTCAGCGGCGTTGACATTGTCGCCCCGGCCTCAACGCAGATCGATGTTGGCGTTGAGATCGGTGCCGACAGCGTGATCGAACCGTTCACGGCGCTCTGCGGCGTAACGAAGATCGGCGAACGCTCGACGATCGGGCCCGACTCGACGCTGACCGATGCCACGATCGGCGACGAGGTGACGGTGCTGCGCAGCCACCTGACCGACTGCGAAGTGCGCAGCGAAGCGACGATCGGCCCCTTCTCGCACCTGAGGCCAGGATCGTTGGTCCGCGAGCGCGCCAAGGTCGGCGCCTATGTCGAACTCAAGAACGCTGACATTGGCGAGGGCGCGAAGGTCCCTCATCTCTCCTACGTCGGTGATGCTGATGTCGGCGCGGACGCCAATCTTGGCGCCGGGACGATTACAGCCAACTACGACGGCGTCAATAAGCACCGCACGGTCTTTGGCGAGCGCGTCCACGGCGGCGTCCACGTCTCCTATATCGCTCCGGTTGAGGTTGGCGAAGACTCTTGGACGGCGGCTGGCAGCGTGATCACCGAAGCGGTGCCGCCCGGCTCGCTGGCGATCGGCCGCGGCCGACAGGAGAACAAGGACGGTTACGACGAGCGCCGCAAAGCTGACGGAACGGATAAGAAATGACCGATCTCGCGCCTAGACTCCCGATCGAAATGGTGACTACGCAGAGCGGCCTGCAGCCAGCGACCAGCATCCCGATCGATTACGACAAGCGGATGATGGTCGTCTCCGGCCGCGCTCACCCGGAGCTGGCGTCGAAGATCGCCGACCGCCTTGGCGTTGACCTCGGCCCGGTGACCTTGAAGACGTTCTCCAACGGAGAGGTCTACTGCCGCTTCGACGAGTCGATTCGAGGCGCCGACGTTTTCATCGTTCAGCCGACCTGCGGTAACGCCGCTACCGGCGTGACAGCGAACGACGCGCTGATGGAACTGATGGTGATGATCGATGCCGCCGTCGGCGCTTCCGCCCACCGCGTGATCGCCGTAACCCCTTGGTACGGATACTCGCGCCAGGACAAGAAGTCGGCCCCGCGCGAGCCGATCAGTGCGCGTCTCGTAGCGCGGATGCTCGAATCGGCCGGCGCCGACCGCGTACTAACGATGGATCTTCACGCCGGGCAGGTTCAAGGCTTCTTCCAGATCCCGGTCGACCACATGACGGCGATGTTCATGCTGACGCAGTACTTCGAGGACCTCGGCCTTGATGATCTAGTCGTCGTCTCTCCAGATGCCGGCCGCGTCAAGCTGAACAAGAAGTTCGCTTCGAAGATTGGCGCCGGGCTGGCGATCCTCGATAAGGAACGCCCCGAGCACCAAGTCGCGGAAGTCGGTTACGTGATCGGTGACGTCGCCGGTAAGAACGCGGTGCTCGTTGACGACATGATCGATACCGCTGGCACGCTCGCAGTCGCAGGCCAGGCCGTGCTCGAAGCTGGCGCGAAGAGCGTTTATGCCGCCGCCACTCACGGCATTTTCAGCGGCGCCGCTTGGGAGAACCTTGTGAGCGCCAACTTCGAACAGATCGTCGTTACCGACACAGTCCCACTGCGGCCCGGAGCGCCGGAGAACGTCCGTGTGCTGACTTGCGCCGACGTGCTGACCGATTCAATCCGCCGGATCTTCACCGACGACTCCGTCAGCGAAGTCTTCGGTGGCGAGAACCAGCTCTTCTAGCTCCCGCCGCCGATCACGAAGCCGCGCTCGACGAGCGTCACGACGGCCGACTCAAAGGCCGCAAAGTCCCGCACCAGAAGATGCTCTATTGGGCGCCCGCTAGGCCCTTCAGTGCGGACCCAAAGTTTCAGCACTTCAGGGCCGACGCATTCCTGCGCCTCACCAGTCAGCTGGAGCAGGATTGGCAGCTCAGGGCGGTGGTCGAGGCTGTCGGAGATGATCTCGATCGGGTTGCTGTCGAGCACCGCACAGAGCTCTTCATCGCTGAGGCCAAGTTGCCCCATCAGTAGTACGGCTGCGGTAGCCATCGCTCCTGCGCTCTAGTCGCCGCGGGCCTGAAGCCGTGCGGCCGGCTCACGCTTCTGCTCGCCGGGCCAGAAGCCGGTGATGTAGCGGAAGCCAGTCGCACCAGCGCGCGTAAAGGTTGCAGTCGTAACGGCGATGATTGAACCCTTGATCGCAGCCGCCGCGATCACCTCCGGCCAGCTCGCCAGCTCGGTTGTGGCGCTCGGTGGTTCGCTTCCGCGCGTTCGCTCCCAGCCGTCAATGAAGGTCGTCTCTCCGACGCGTTTCGCCAGCACGCTGCCGAGCAGGAGGCCGATCGGCATGAACAGAATCTTTGCGATCACGCTGCCAGACTACCGCCAGAGCAGTGTTTGGCGTGCCAGACTGGCGCCGGACTCTCGGTGGGTCATTACCCTCTATCGACGTGATTCGTCGGCGAATCTGGGTTATCGCCCTGCTCATTCTGCTGTTCCTGGCCACTTCGTTCTTCGCGGCGCGATGGCTGACGGCCGAAAATCGTGAGCGCAGCGCCGTCGTTGACCTACTCCAGCTCCAGAAGCAGGGCGACGCTTCGGGAATGTTGGCTCAGCTCGAGGGCTGCGCGGAGAAGCCGCAGTGCCGCGCCGACGTCGAGTCAAACGCACGCCGTCTACGGGGCGCGGGCCCGCTGATGATCGTGCGCTACGACTCTGGAACCTCATACTCATTTGGCGACGCCAGTGGCAACTCGCGGATCGCATGGGACCGCGGTGGAGCGACCCCAATCGTCGTCCAGTGCGTCTCAGTTGAACGTCGAGGAATCGTCTTTTTCGGCGGCAGCATCGTGCTCCATTCGATCACCCGCCCGATCGGGGGTGAGTCGGCGTGCCCAAGCTAGTCCGCCTCTGCGCCGTGCTTATCGCAGTAGCTGCCGTGCCCGTCGCTGGCGCCCAGGCCGCAGGCAGCTCAGCCGCTGCGGCCCCCAGCGCGAAGACGCTCTATAGCGATGGACCCTCGGGCCGCTACCTCGTCGACGGAACTTGGCTCCGGCGGCTTGATCCAAGCAACGTCGGCCTAGCCGCTGGCTGGCAGAAGCAGCCATCACGGGCCGACTGGACGCCAACAGCGGTGCCGAACGCCTGGAACGCGGGAGACGACAGCATGACCTCCTACCTCGGCTCGGTCGGTTGGTATCGCAAGGATTTCCGGATCCCGCCCGGTGCCCCCGGCCGCTCCTGGGTGATCCGCTTCGAGGAGGTCAACTACTCGGCGACGGTTTGGCTCAACGGCGTCCAGATTGGCGCTCACGCCGGCGCCTACGAACCCTTTGAGCTGCGTCTGCCCAGGTCGCTCGTCAAAGCTGGAGCGGACAACAGCTTGGTGCTGCGGATCGACAGCAGGCGGACGATCAACGACATTCCGCCAGCCCGCAACGATGAGTTCGGCCAGCCGCAGGGCGGGTGGTGGAACTACGCTGGAATTCTGCGCGAGGTTTACCTTCGCGCCGTCAATCAGATCGACATCACGTCGGTAAACGTGCGACCCGACCTGCGCTGCCCGAGCTGCGCCGCCGACGTCAACTGGCAGGTCAAGGTGAGCAATCTCGGACGCGCAACGCGAACCGTCACAGTCGCAGGCCGCTTCGGGCCGAAGCGGCTGACGATCGGGAAGGCAAGACTGAGCCCCGGCGCATCGGCGACACTGACGAAGAAGCTAACCATCGCTAAGCCGAAACTTTGGTCTCCTGCCCGTCCATACCTCTATGACGCCTCGCTCGTCGCGGCGGTCGGTGCCCGCACTGTGCAGCGCTACACGCGTCACGTTGGCGTCCGCTCAATCAAGGTCGATAGCACCGGCCGTCTAACGCTCAACGGCCAGCGGCTTGATCTGCGTGGCGTTGGAATGCATGAGGACGCTCCGGGCCGCGGCTTCGCGATCGACAACGCGTTCCGCGATAAACAGATCGGCTTGGCGCGCGAGCTTGGCGGCCTTGTGCTGCGCGCGCACTACCCGCTCCATCCGTACACGCTTCAGCGCGCCGATCAGCTCGGGATGCTGGTCTGGTCGGAAGTCCCGGTCTTCCAGATTCCCAATCCGCAGCTTGCTATTGCCGCCAACCGTGCACGCTACGTCGCTTCCGTCGCTTCGATGGTTGAGGTAAACCGTGACCACCCGTCGGTGATGGTTTGGTCGG
This sequence comes from Solirubrobacteraceae bacterium, assembly GCA_044240185.1. GTDB lineage: Bacteria > Actinomycetota > Thermoleophilia > Solirubrobacterales > Solirubrobacteraceae > F1-60-MAGs163. The sequence continues at coordinate 8,839 of JBIHZY010000018.1, read as the reverse complement.
TCGGCAATGAGATGGCCTCTACTGCCGACGATTCGCAGGCCAGTTACATCGCTGCCGCGACGAAGAAGGCGAAGGCGCTCGATCCAAGCCGCCCGGTTGGGATCGCCGCCGGTGGCCCCGGCAATAATTGTCAGAGCGCTTACGACCCGCTCGACCTAATCGGCCTGAACGATTACTTCGGCTGGTACGTCGGCGAGAATGGTTCGATTGCCGACCGCGATCTGCTCTCGGAGACGCTCGACGTCGCCCGCGAGTGCTACCCGACGAAGGCGCTGATGATCACCGAGTACGGCGCCGAGGCCAGCTCCGCTGGGCAGCCTGAGGATCGCGGCACCTGGACCTTCGCCAACGAACTAATCAAGTTCCACCTCGACGTTTACGCGACCAAGCCGTGGCTATCAGGCTCGCTCTACTGGGCGCTGCAGGAGTTCTGGGTTCGCCCCGGTTGGGAGGGCGGCAACCCGTTACCAGCGCCGCCGCTACATCAGAAGGGACTAGTCAGCTTCGCAGGGGCCAAGAAGCCGATATTCGCCCCTGTTGCGAGGGCTTTCAAGTCCGTAAAGCAGGTCGGCTCGACGCGTTAGTAGTTCGGCCAGCAAGCCCGCCAGAGCGCCTACGCGGCGCGATCGCGCTACCATCGAGCGCCGCTGATGGCTCAATCGACTAGCTCAACTCTCAACGCATCCCCACGTGACCCCGACGGCTCGCGCGCGACGCGCAGGCTGCGCCGTGAAGGCCAGGTTCCTGGCGTTCTCTACGGTGGCGAAGGTGAGCCGGTCTCGTTCTCGGTCGATGGCCGCGAGCTAAGAGCAGCGCTCCACGCTTCGGGCGCCGTTGTAGACCTCGTCGTTGGCGGAACCAGCGAACCGGCCGTCCTCAAAGACGCTCAGCGCCATCCGGTGCGAGGCGAGATGACGCACGTTGATTTCGTCCGCGTCAACCTAAATGTTGCGATCCAGGCCATCGTGCCACTGATCGTCATCGGCGCTGAGGAGTCTCCCGGCGTTGTCGAAGGCGGCGTCGTCGACCAGCCAATCCGCGAGGTCAACGTTGAAGCGCTGCCGAACGAGATTCCGGAATCGATCGAGATCTCAGCCGCAGAGCTAAACATTGGCGAAACTGCACCGCTCTCGGCAGCCATTGTCCCTTCCGGTGTGACGCTGCTGGACGAGGCCGACCTAGTCGTCGTATCGCTGCTTGCTCCGCGGCTCGAAGTCGAAGAGACGATTGAAGAGGAGACCGCGCTGATCGGTGAGGACGGCGAATCAGCAGAGGGTGCCTCCGACGAGGGTGACGGCGGCGATGGCGATGGCGGCGGCGACGAGTCGGGCGAGAAGTCCGACGGCGACGCTGGCTAGTCCTCAGCCCGCGCCTTAGCATCAAACCGTGGGCCGCTTTTTCTCACGCGCCGAACCTGTCGACTGGCTGATCGTTGGCCTCGGCAATCCTGGCGCTGGCTACGAATCGACGCCCCATAACGTTGGCTTCCAAGTTATTTCGGAGCTCTCAAGGCGATGGGAGCTCGGCCGCCCGAAGAAGAGCTTCAACGGGCTGATCGTAAGCGGCCGCGTCGGCCCACTCGGTGGCCCGGCGGTCCGCGTCGCGCTGCTTGAACCGCTGACCTACATGAACGAGTCGGGCACGTCGGCCGGGCCAGCGCGTGGCTCGCTGAAGCTAGAGCTTGACCACGTTCTCGTGATCCACGATGAGATCGACCTTCCTTTCGGCCAGCTTCAGGCCCGGCTCGGTGGCGGCCTTGCTGGCCACAATGGTCTCAAGTCGCTGCGCAAAGGTTTTGGGTCTGAAGATTTTGGCCGTCTGCGGATCGGCGTTGGACGGCCCGCCGCAACCGATTCGGCGAGCGTCTCGGATTACGTGCTCGGCCGCTGGCAGCAGCCGGAGGCCGAGGTCACCGCGCTGGTCGCAGCCGCCAGCGACTTGGCCGAGCAGATCGTGCTCGGTACCGTCGCCCTAAGCGGCTCGGCCTAGAGGAGCCGACGATGTCGCTGAGAGCCTTGCTCGGAAAGCTGGCAGACGACCCCCAGGGAGCCAAGCTGCTGAGCGATGGTGGCGACGCTTTCGTTTCACGCGCGCTGCGGCCGTACGCGATCGCAGCACTGCTTGAGGACGGCTCCGCTAAGCCGGGCGTCGTTGTCGCTGGAGATGACAGCGAAGCGCAGGCGTTGGCCGCCGATCTTGCGATTTGGCTGGCGCCGCGGCCGGTCCGTTTCTACCCCAGCCGAGGCGTTACCTACGAATCGCACCTGACCCCACCACCACACCTCGTCGGGCTGCGCGTAGCGGCGCTCGACGCACTGCTTGATCCAGCCGAGGGCGAGCCACCGGTTGTCGTCGTCTCTGCGGTCGCACTGTCGGAGAAGGTTCCTGACCCGGAGCTGCGGCCGCGCGGCTTCACGCTCCGCAAAGCTGATCTGATCGATCTTGACGAGGTCGCGCTGCAGCTCGTAGCGGCCGGCTACGAGCGCGTCTCCGAGGTTGCCGAGCGCGGCCAGTTCGCGATTCGCGGCGGCATCCTTGATTGCTTCCCAGCGACTGAGGATCACGCCGTGCGCGTCGACTGCTTCGACATCGAAATCGAATCACTGCGCCACTTCTCAACCTTCACTCAGCGCTCTCTCGGTGAGATTGAGCTGGTCGAGATCGCTCCTGCAGCCGAGCTCGCCGCCGAGCACCGCGAGTTGGCCGAGATCGCTGCGCTTAGCGACGCCGACGAGCGCCCCGACATCGCCGACCTGCTGCCTGTCGATCGTTTTAAGGCGCTGCTCGATCTGGTACCCAGCGAAGCGCTCGTGATCGTCGGCGCGGCAGAAGAGATCGCGCCAGCGCTCGCAGATCACTGGCAGGACGTCTGCGCCGCCTTCCACGACGCCGACGCGCACCACCTTTACGTTGCGCCTGAAGCCGTCCAAGCGGCGCTCGCTGAACGCTCGTCGGCGCGGATCTCATCGCTGCTCTCAGGCCAGCCGATCGAACTTCACGCCCAGGCAGCCGACTTCGCGGCGCAGTCGCTGGCCGAAGCTGAGCCGGAACTCGAAAGTCTTGTGCGCAGCGGTTACAAGACCGTCGTCGCGTTCTCGCGCCGCGGCGAGGGCGAGCGCGTGGCTCACAACCTCGCGCGGCTCTCAGCCGACTGGATCGAGCAGAGCGACGTTCGCGAGCAGGCCGAGGGGCAGCTGCTCTTCTCGCTTGCGGCGCTGCGCAGTGGCTTCGTCGCTGCCGGTGCAAAGCTGGCTGTGATCCCCGAGCGCAAGCTCTTCCGCCGCCGCCGCGCTGCCCGCAGCGATGATCAGCCCGAACGGCTCGGCCGCTTCGCCTCGCTCTTCGAGCTGCGCACCGGCGACACGGTCGTCCATGAAGATCACGGCGTCGCTCGCTTCTCTGGGTTTGAGACGAAGACCGTCAGCGAGATCACGCGCGACTATCTCGAGCTCGAATACGCCGATGGCGACCGCGTCTTCATGCCGGTTGATCAGCTCGCCAAGATCACGCGCTACATCGGAGCCGGCGAACTCTCGCCGAAGCTTTCAAAACTCGGCGGCAAGGGTTGGGAGACGCTCAAAGCACGGGCCCGCAAAGCGGCTGAAGGGCTTGCCGGCGAGCTGCTCAACCTTTACGCCGAACGCCGCCGCCGCGAAGGGCGGGCCTTTTCTGAGGATTCCGAGTGGCAGCTCGACTTTGAGTCGCGCTTTCCTTGGCAGGAGACGGCCGACCAAGCCTCCGCAATTGAGGCCGTCAAGCAGGACATGGAGCGGCCGCGGCCGATGGACCGCTTGATCTGCGGCGACGTCGGCTATGGCAAGACCGAGGTTGCGCTGCGCGCCGCCTTCAAGGCCGCCGGTGACGGGGCGCAGGTGCTGGTGCTGGCACCGACAACGATTCTCGCGCAGCAGCATTTCGGCACCTTCTCGGAGAGGCTTGAGGACTTCCCCTTCACAGTCGATGTCGTCAGCCGACTGCGCAGCGCCGCCGAGCAACGCGCCTCGGTAGCGAACTTCAACGAAGGCAAGACCGACATTCTGATCGGTACCCATCGGCTGCTGGGGCGGGACATGCGCCCGAAGGATCTGGGTCTGCTTGTCGTTGACGAGGAGCAGCGCTTTGGCGTCAAGCAGAAGGAGCTGCTGCGCCAATTGAAGCTGAAGGTCGATGTGATCGCGATGAGTGCGACGCCGATTCCGCGAACGCTGCAGATGTCGCTGGCGGGAATGCGCGACATCAGCGTGATCGAAACCCCGCCCGAAGGCCGCAGGCCGGTCAAGACCTTCGTCGGCGAGTACGACGAAGAGTTGGTGCGGCTGGCGTTGGAGCGCGAGCATCAGCGCGGTGGACAGTCGTTCTTCCTCCATAACCGCGTTGAGACGATCGACGAGACGGCCGAGCGGCTGCGCGGCCTCTGCCCGCAGTTGAGCTTCGACGTTGCCCACGGCCAGCTCGACGAGCATGATCTGGAGGAGCGGATGATGCGCTTTTTGCGTGGCGACAGCGACGTTCTCGTTTCGACCAGCATCATCGAGTCGGGGATCGACATCCCCCAGGCGAACACGCTGATCATCGAGCGCGCCGACCGCTTCGGCCTCTCGCAGCTCTACCAAATCCGTGGCCGCGTCGGCCGCAGCCGCGAACGTGCCTACGCCTATCTGCTGTACCCGAGCGCCGCGGCGCTGACCGAGGAGGCGACGCGCCGACTCAGTGCGCTCTCCGATTACACCGAGCTTGGCGCCGGTTTCAAGATTGCGATGCGAGATCTCGAGATCCGCGGCGCCGGCAACCTACTCGGCGATGAGCAGTCGGGCCACGTTGCGGCGCTTGGCTTTGAGCTCTATCTCTCGATGCTTGATGAGGCGGTCCGTGCGGCCGGGCCGCCGTCGGCTGGCGATCAGGATTACGAGCCGGTTCGCTTTGACGTCGATGTCGACGCATACATCCCGACCGACTACGTCCCCTATGAGCAGGCCAAGATCGATCTGCACCGCCGCATCGCAGCGAGCCGTGAGGTCGCCGACTTGGCGCTGCTAAGCGAAGAGCTGGCCGACCGCTTCGGGCCGCTGCCGCAGGAGCTGGAGAATCTGATCACGTTGCAGCAGGCTCGAGTCAAGCTGGGGCAGGCCGGCGCTGGAGTTGTGACGATTCGCGGCGAGCGAATGGTCGTCACGCCGCTCGACTTCAGCGAGGCTCAGCAGCAGACGCTGGGCAAGGAGCTGCCGCAGTCGAAGTACGAGCCAGGGCGTGCTCAGCTCTCGCTTAAGCTGCCGGCAGACGGCGCCGAGCGGCTCACGATGATCGCCTCAGTCGCTACTGTTCTTTTGGCTGTCAGCCGCCAAAGCAGTTAGCGTGGCGCGCAGCAACTTCCCAGCGCCTATTATCAAGGAACTTATGAACCACTCTCATCGTTTTCTGGCGCTCGGCGCCGCAGCCATTTCAGCCATTGCCTTCGCATCATGCGGCGGCGTATCCGACAGCGACGTCGCCTCGATCGATGGCACGACGATCTCGAAGACGACTTTCGACCGCTGGGTCTCAGTCGCCGCTAGCGCTTCGCAGGATCCGACTGCCAAGGCTGCGGGCGTTCCTGACCCGCCAAACTACGTCAAGTGCATCGCTTCGAAGAAGGCCGCTGCGCCTGAGCCGGTCAAGGGTCAGCCTGACCCAACCGACGCCGAGTACAAGAAGCAGTGCGCCGATCAGTACACGCAGCTGAAAGATCAGGTAATGACCTTCCTGATCCGCTCGACCTGGCTTGAGCTCCAGGCCAACGAAGAAGGCATCGAAATCTCTGATGCCAAGGTGCAGGCCGAGTTTGACAAGGCCCGCAAGCAGGCTTTCCCAGCTGCGAAGGCTTACGCCGATTTCCTTAAGAGCTCAGGCCAGACCGAGGCCGACCTGCTCTTCCGCCAGCGCTCGCAGATGCTTGAGAAGGCAATCACAGAGAAGGTCCAGAAGGCTTCGAAGACGGCTACGCCGGACGAGATTTCGGCCTACTACAAGAAGAACCTGGCCCAGTTCACGCAGCCGGCAACACGCGACCTCAACGTGATTCTGACGAAGACCGAGGCTGAGGCCAACAAGGCCAAGGCAGCACTCGAAGACGGTCAGTCGTTTGCTTCGGTTGCAAATAAATACTCGATCGACGCAGCCTCGAAGAAGGTCGGCGGCAAGCTTCCGGCCGTCGCGCAGGGCTCGCAGGAAGGCGCCTTCGACACGGCAATCTTCGACGCTCCGTTGAACAAGGTTGCCGGCCCGGTCAAGACCAGCCTTGGCTACTACGTCTTCCAGGTAACGAAGGAGACGCCGAAGAAGGTTCAGACAGAGGCTCAGGCGCTGAAGACGATCAAAGAGGTCGTGGTCGCCGAGAAGGCGCAGAAGTCACTTGAAGCTTTCGGCAAGTCGTACCAGACGCGTTGGAAGGAGCTGACCGAGTGTCAGACCGGCTACATCGTCGCCGACTGCAACAACTACAAGGCGCCAAAGACCCCGGCAACAGCACCGGGACAGCCTGCAGCGCCTACGGCTCCGCCATCTGGCGGCTGATCGCCGAGCAGCCGTCGGCCTTGCGGCGCTAGCTTTAGCACCGTGAGTAGCGACGAAATCGAAGCCTCGCTTGGGCGCCTTGATCAGCTAACCCGTCGGCTGCGGGCCGAATGTCCGTGGGACCGCGAGCAGACCGAGCGCACAATCGTGCCGCACACCGTCGAGGAGGCCTACGAGCTGGCCGACGCTGCCAACTCTGGCGATGACGCTGGGCTAGTCGATGAGCTAGGCGACGTGCTCTTTCAGGTCTACTTTCTCTCCTTGCTGCTTGAGGAGCGGGGAGTCAGCAACCTCGGCGAGGTAGCCGACCACTGCCGCGAGAAGCTGATCCGCCGCCATCCGCACATCTTTGGTGAAGTCAAGGTCGAAGGCAGCAGCGAGGTGCTGCGCAACTGGGATCAGATCAAACGCAATGAGCCGGGCCGCGACGATTCGATCTTCGGTTCGCTGCCGGAGAACCTGCCAGCGCCGCTCGAAGCTCGGCGAGTGCAGCGCCGCGCTGCTTCGAGCGGCTTTGATCCACTGGACACCGGCGAGGCGATCGCTGCGCTGCGCGATCAGGTTGAAGCCGTCGGTGAGCTCGGTCAGCGCGAAGCGGGCGACGAGCACAGCTTTGAGCAAGTTGGAGACCTGCTTTTCGCTGCCGTCAATGTTGCGCGGCGGCTGAAGGTTGACCCTGAGCTGTCGCTGAGGTCGTCAACCGGGCGATTCCGCGGCCGCCTTGAAGTAGCCGAAGAGATGGCCCGCACCGCAGGGCTGAGCTGGAATGACTTAGATATAGATCAACAGCTCGAGTTTTACGCGCGAGCGCGAATGACAGAGGACCAATGACGGAGATCAGCAGCGTTCACGCCCGCCAAATTCTTGACAGTCGTGGCAACCCCACGGTTGAGGTTGACGTAACGCTCGCGGGCGGGGCCAGCGGCCGCGCGGCAGTTCCCTCAGGCGCCTCGACCGGCGAGTTTGAGGCGACAGAGCTGCGAGACGGCGGCGCGGAATGGGGAGGCAAGGGGGTAATGCAGGCCGTCGCCAACGTCAACGGCGAACTTGCCGCTGCGGCGATTGGGCTTGACGCCAGCGATCAGCGCGCGCTCGACGAGGCGCTGATTGCGCTTGACGGCACGCCCAATAAGTCGCGGCTCGGCGCCAACGCGATCCTCGGCGTTTCACTGGCCTGCGCCCACGCTGCGGCCGCTGCCGCAGGTCAGCCGCTCTGGCGCTACCTCGGCGGCGCCGACGCCAGCATTCTGCCGGTGCCGATGATGAACGTCCTTAATGGCGGCGCTCACGCCGACAACCGTGTCGATTTTCAAGAGTTCATGATCGTGCCCTGCGGCGCCTCCTCGTTCGGGCAGGCGCTGCGCATTGGCGCGGAAGTTTTCCACGCATTGAAGGCGACCTTGAAGGGCCGCGGCCTCAATACGGCCGGCGGCGACGAGGGTGGTTTTGCCCCCGATTTGGGCTCCAACGAGGAGGCGCTGCAAGTGCTGGTCGAGGGGATCGAAGCGGCTGGCTATCGCCCTGGCGAGGATGTTGGGATCGCGCTCGACCCTGCGACCAGCGAGATCTTTGAGGGCGGCAGCTACTCGCTCGCCCATGAGGGCCGCGTGCTCAGCTCCGCCGAGATGGCCGACTACTGGGCCGAGATGGCTTCGCGCTATCCGATTCTTTCGATTGAAGATGGAATGGACGAGGAGGACTGGGAGGGCTGGAAGCATCTAACTGAGAAGCTCGGGGCAAGCGTCCAGCTAGTCGGCGACGATCTGTTCGTCACGAACACTGAGCGGCTTGCCCGTGGGATTGAGCTCGGCGTTGGAAATTCGATCCTGATCAAGGTCAACCAGATCGGCACGCTGACAGAGACACTTGATGCGATCGCGATGGCGCGCGAAGCCGGCTACAGCGCCGTGATGTCGCACCGCTCGGGCGAAACCGAGGACACGACGATCGCCGACCTTGCCGTCGCGACCGGCTGCGGCCAGATCAAGACCGGCGCTCCGTCGCGCTCCGATCGCGTCGCGAAGTACAACCAGCTGCTGCGAATTGAAGAGGCGCTCGGCGACCAGGCGACCTACCCGGGCCGCTCGGTCTTCCGCAGTTAGCTCGCGCGCAGCATCTCGCCCACGAATAATTGCTCTGAAGGAGTCTCGGGCGCGAACGCGAACGTGCGCTTATGACTTCCCGCAGTGCGGCCGTCCGCCGACGGCCAGAAAAGCGTCATCTGCTGCCGCGCCCACGGCTGATCGAAGGGCGCCCGGCCGGTTCGAGTGGGATTCGCTGGGATCGCATT
>JBIHZY010000139.1:0-4627 GCA_044240185.1 Solirubrobacteraceae bacterium | reverse complement strand
CGTCTCGGTCGAGAAGAAGGAACCGGCCCGCGCTGGCCTAGTTGAGATCGGCAAGAACATCGACCTTGGCTCGACTCAGCTTTGGACGCGAATCAACTCGCTGGAGTCGCCTTGGGTGCTCGACGACATCACGACGCTGGTAACCGAGATCGGCGACAAACTCGACGTGATCATGGTGCCGAAGGTTGAGGGCGCCTGGGACATTCATTACGTAGATCGCCTGCTCGCCCAGCTTGAAGCCAAGGCTGGAATTAAGCGGCCAATTTTGATCCACGCGCTGCTTGAGACCGCGCTCGGCGTTGCGAACGTTGAAGAGATCGCCTACGCCAGCCCAAGGATGCAGGGGATGAGCTTCGGCCCGGCCGACCTCGCCGCCTCACGGCGGATGAAGACGACCCGCGTCGGCGGCGGCCACCCCGGCTACCGCGTAATCGAAGATCCTCAGACCGATGATCCAGACGAGCAGCGCCCAAGCGCCCAGCAGGATCTTTGGCACTACTCAATCGCGCGCATGGTTGACGCCTGCGCCAGCGCCGGCATCCTCCCCTTCTACGGCCCCTTCGGCGACATCAAGGACGTAGTCGGCTGCGAGGCGCAGTTCCGCTCAGCCTTCCTGATGGGCTGCGTCGGCTCTTGGTCGCTGCACCCGGTTCAGATCGACATCGCGAAGAAGGTCTTCTCGCCAGATCCAGATGAGGTGAAGTTCGCGCTGAAGGTGATCGAAGCGATCCCCGACGGGCGCGGCGTTCACATGATCGACGGCAAGATGCAGGACGACGCCACCTGGAAGCAGTGCAAGGTCATGGTTGACCTGGCGCGGATGGTGTCGGCCGACGATCCAGAGCTGGCAGCTTCATACGGGCTGTAAGCAGCGCCAGCAGCAAGGTGAAGGCGGCGACGGCGAAGAGCATCGTCCCGCCCTGCCATTTGAAGAAGAGGCCGGCAATCACGGCGCCAAGCGCGTAGGCGAGAACGACGCTGAAGCTGAGGACAACGATCCGCAGCGGGCGCTCGTTGGGAATCGCCACCGAACGGGCCGAGCTGCCGACAGCGTCAAAGCCGCGCGCAACTAGGTCAAGCGTGCCATCGGTCAGCAGCCCGGTGACGAATGTCGTTCGAATCGCCCACGAGCCAACCCTCTGCAGCGCGCTCGTTTGCATCCCCATCGCCATCGATAGTGAAGCGCCGGCGAGCAGCTCGGACGGACCGCCGGAGAGGCTGCCGCCAGCCAGCTCGATGATCAGCGCGCCAAGCGCGATCAGCAATGCCTCGGCCACGATCACCGCCGGCAGCATCCGCTTCACTCCGCTGCGTGTGAGTCGCTCGATCAGTAGCGCCGCCGCGGCCAGGCCGACGATGAAAGCCGCGATTGCGATCACGTATTCGAGCGTCGCGAAGCCATCCCCGCGGGCGACGGCCAGCCCGAGCAGAACCGTATTGCCGGTTTGGTTGGCAACAAAGAGGCCGTCGAGCGAAAGGTAGGCAAGGCCATCGCAGGCTCCTGCGATCAGCCCCAGCGCGACCGTCACGGCGAGCAGCGCGCTGCCTTCTGTTTCCCGGGCTGACACGGCCGCAGCGTAGCCGCTAGAGTCCGGCGCCGCCAATGCGCTTTTACGAATACGAGGCTCGCGAGATCGTTCGCCGCGCCGGAATCCCTGTCACCGAGTTTGGTTTCGCGACTACTCCGGAGGAGGCCAAGGCCGCGGCCGAGAAGATCGACGGGCCGAGCGTTGTCAAGAGCCAGGTCCTCAGCGGCGGCCGGATGAAGGCTGGCGGCGTGCAGTTCGCCGACACGCCCGACGAGGCCGCAGCGCACACCGTTGACGTGCTGAAGATCGAGATCGGCGGGCAAATGCCCCGCGGCGTGCTCGTTGACACGAAGGCCGAAGTTGAGCAGGAGTACTACGCCGGCGTTGTTTGGGACGGCACCGCCAAGCAGCCGGTAATCATCTTCAGCCCCGTCGGTGGCATCGACATCGAGCAGGTCGCCGAGGAGCAGCCTGACAAGGTCGGCCGCCGTCACATCTCAAACCTGCGCCCACTGACCGGCTTTGAAGCTAAGGAAGTGATCGCCTCAACGGGAGTCACCGGCTCGGAGCTAAACAAGCTAGTCCCGATCGTCACGAAACTGGCCCAGCTCTTCATCGACTACGACATGACTTTGGCTGAGATCAACCCGATCGGCCGCCTCCCCGACGGCTCCTTCATCGCCCTTGACGCACACATGGACATGGAGAACGAGGCCCGCGGCCGCCACAAGAAGCTGCTCGCCGAGCTTGGCGTTGGCGACGACGAGACGCGCGAAGCGCGTGAACCAACGGCCTTCGAGCTGGCCGGCGAAGCAGTAGATAGCGAAGACCACCGCGGCGTTGCCGGCAACGTGACTGAGTTCGACGGCAACCTTGGCCTTGTAATTGGGGCCGGTGGCGGTTCGCTGACGCTCTTTGATGCCGTCCGCGCCCACGGCGGCAAGCCTGCCAACTACTGCGAGATCGGCGGCAACCCGTCAGTTTCAAAGACCTGCGGCCTCGCCAAGCTGGTGCTGCAGAAGCCCGGCGTCGACAAGATCGCCGTGATGATGTCGATCGTTTCGAACACGCGCGTTGACATCGTCGCCCGCGGCGTAATCAAGGCCTGTCTTGAGCTGGGAATGGATCCAGCCGAGAAGATCGCGATCTTCCGCATCCCAGGCGCCTGGGAAGAGCAGGGCTTCCTGATCCTCGACGCTTACGGCGTTGAGTACGCAGACCGCACGGTTTCAATGCACGAGGCAGCTAAGCGCGCCGTTGACAAGATCGGGGCCGGCTCGTGAGCATCCTCGTAGACGCAAACACAACCTTCATCGTTCAGGGAATCACAGGCCGCGAAGCCGTCAACCTTACGCGCGAGTGCCTCGACTACGGCGCCGGCGCGAAGATCGTTGGCGGCGTAACGCCGGGCCGCCTTGGCCGCGAAGTTCACGGCGTGCCGGTCTTCGACACCGTCGCTCAGGCAGTCGCCCACCACGGAGCGCCAATTGACGGCTCCGTTGTAACCGTCCCCCCCGCCTTTACTAAGGATGCTGTCTTCGAGGCGATCGAGAACGGCATCAAACTGATCGTGATCGTCACCGAACGGATCCCGCGCCGCGACGTCGCCCAGATGGTTGAGCTGGCAAGCGCCCACGGTGCCCGCATCATCGGCCCCAACTGCCTCGGCATCATCGTCCCCGATGTGATCAAGATGGGCGGCATCGGCGGCCCGGCGAAGGACGCCGCCAAGGCTTACGCCCCCGGCTCGATCGGCGTGATCAGCCGCTCGGGCGGGATGACGACAGAGATGTCCTCAACTCTGACCGCCGCCGGGATGGGCCAGTCAACCGCCGTTTCGATCGGCGGCGACGCGATCATCGGCTCCAGCTACGCAGAACTGATGCCGCTCTTCGAGGCCGACGAAGCGACAGAGGGAATCGTCATCTACACCGAGCCCGGCGGCCGGATGGAAGCGCAGCTAGCGCAGTGGGTTGCCGAGAACAATTCACGCCTGCCGATCGTCGCCTTCATGGCTGGTCGCTTCATGGATGAGATGCCGGGGATGAGCTTCGGCCACGCCGGCACGATCGTCGAAGGCAAAGAGGACACGGCGACCGAGAAGATCGCGCGCCTCGCCGAGGCTGGAATCACCGTCGCTGAAGAGATCAGCGAGATTCCGGCGCTGATCCAGGCCAAGATCGACGAGAGGAAGAGCTAATGCGCGCCGAAGGAATCTTCATCGCAGTTGAGGTTGAAGATGGCGCCGCCGCCGACGCAGCGCTGGCCGCCAAGCTGACCGAGGTTTGCCCGGTTGACATCTTCGCCGTCGCCTCCTCAGGCGAGCTTGAGCTCGTCGACAAGAACATCGATGAGTGTGTTCTCTGCCGCCTCTGTCTTGACGCCGCCCCAGAGGGCGCCGTCACGATCATCAAGCGCTACGACAACGACTCTCAGCTTTAGTAGCTAATTACGAAGCAGCCTCTTCGCTGCTCTTCACAGCCTTCTTCATCATCGTCGCGCCGCTGACCATCCCCCGCCGCCACGGTGGCACGCCTTCGATCTCGATCTCAAGGCTGAAGCTGAGGAAGGTTCGAATCAGCACGATGATCGCCAGCACGACGACGTTGTCGAGCGTCGGCGCAACAGCGACGGTGCGGATCAGGTCGCCGGCGACGAGAATCTCGAGCCCCAGCAGGATCGCCGAGCCGAAGGTCTGACGCATCGTGCGGTATGCCAAAGCGCCGCCGCTGCGCTTCCAGGCGCGGATCGAGATCACAAAGGCAAAGATCAGCCCTGCGATGAAGACGAAGGCCGCGATCACCTCGAAGCCCTTCGCAACGTCGAGCATCAGTGTTGTGTAGGTGCTGTTCTCTGCCATCGGGCAAGGTATAGCGAGCGGCGCGGAGGTGACGACGAACTTTCTCCACGAACGTTCACACGGTGGTAGTTTCCTGCAATGGTCGCCAATCCCGCAGAGCAGCCGAGTCCTTGGGCGCTAGACGATGAAACGAGTAAGCCGCTCCCGCGCGGGCGTCACGCGCTCTCGCGTGAAACTGTGCTCGCCTCGCAGCGCGGCCGGATGCTCCACGCTGCGCTGGTCGCAACGGCGGAGAAGG
>JBIHZY010000017.1:0-15379 GCA_044240185.1 Solirubrobacteraceae bacterium | reverse complement strand
ATGCTGACTCCGAAGGCGTGGAGGGCAAGTTCTACGTCTGGTCGCTGGAAGAGCTGCGCGCCGCTTTGGGCGATGACGCCGACGCGGCGATCGCTTGGTTTGGCGCCAGCGCGGGTGGCAACTTCGAGGGCCTGAACATTCTTGAGTCGCGCGGCGCCGAGCCTGCGCCAGCGGTACGGCAGCGGATTCGCGAGCGGCTGCTGGAGGTTCGCGCGGAGCGAGTGCGCCCGGGCACCGACGATAAGCGCCTAACGAGCTGGAATGGGCTGATGATCAGCGCGCTGGCTGAGGCCGGCGCCGTGCTGGGCCGTGAGGATTACCTTGCCGCCGCGCGCGGCACAGCGAACTTCCTGATCACGCAGATGCGCGACGAGAACGGGCGCCTGCTGCGCAGCTTCAACAAGGGCGAAGCGAAGCTGCGCGCCTACCTGGAAGACCACGCGATGCTGCTCGAAGGGCTGCTGGCGCTCTACGAAGCGACCTTTGAACCGCAGTGGTATCTGGCCGCAGTGGCAGAAGCGGAAGCGATTATTAGCGGCTTTAGCGATCATGAGCGCGGCGGTTTCTTCTCGACCGCCAGCGACGGCGAGCAGCTTGTGGCGCGGCGCAAGGAGATGGAGGACTCTCCCCTTCCCTCCGGCGGCTCCAGCGCTGCGCTTGGGCTTTTGCGACTGGCGCTGCTCAGTGGCGAGGAGCGCTACGCCGAGGCGGGGCTCGGGCAGCTGCGACTGGTGCGCCCGTACGTCGTGCGCCACCCGCAGGCCTTTGGCCACGCTCTGCAGGCGATCGACCTTCACGTTGGCCCGGCGCGCGAGCTGGCGCTAGTTGGCGGCGATCTCGGCCCGCTGATCGACGTCGTTCGCAGCAAGCTGCGGCCGCGACTGGTTGTTGCGGGAGGTGACGGCAGCGGTGACGAAAGCGTTGTGCCTCTGCTAGAAGGGCGCACGCCGGTCGACGGTAAGACCGCCGCATACCTCTGCGAGAATTTCACCTGCGCGGCCCCAGTTACGGGCGCTGAAGCGCTCGCCGACGCTCTCGGATAGTTCACGCGCGCGCGAGGCGCTGGCCAATCCGCCCGCGAGCTTCGTATCCTCCAGCGTCGGATGAAAAGAATTCTTGCCATTCCTGCCGGTCGCCGCGCGAAGTGGGTCGTTGTCGCGGTCTGGGTCGGCCTGCTCGTAGTTTTCTCGGCTCTGCAGTTCCCAACCAAGTTTGAAGAGGTCCAGAAGAACGATTCGGCGTCGTTCCTGCCAGCGAGCGCCGAGTCAACAAAGGCGCTCGAGGCGGTCAACACGATCCAGGGCGAGGAGACGGTCGCGATCGTCACCGTTTACAGGCGCCCGAGCGGCCTCACCGCGGCCGACCGCGCGCTGATTGAGCAGAACCGCAAGGAACTGAACGCGCTGAAGCTTGCTGCCACGACGCCGTTCGGCCGGCCGATCCCTTCCGAGAATGGACAGGCCTCGCTGCTGGTCGCGAACATCACGACCAACGGCGAAGCGGAGACAATTCTGGACCCAGTCGACAAAGTGCGTGAGGTCGTAAATGACCCGGGCGGCGGGCTGGAAGTGAAGGTCACAGGTTCGGCCGGCTTCTCGGCCGACGCGATCAAGATCTTCGAGGGCATCAACGGAACGCTGCTGTTCGCCGCGATCGGCCTCGTCTTCTTCCTGCTGGCGGTGATCTACCGCAGCCCGATCTTCCTTTGGATCCCACTCTTCACGGTGATCTTCGCCGAGCTGGCTAGCCGCTCCATTGGCTACCTGCTGACTGAGTTCGGCGTGACGATCAACGGTCAATCGTCGTCGATCATGTCGATCCTCGTGCTCGGTGCTGGCACCGATTACGCGCTGCTGCTCGTATCGCGCTACCGAGAAGAGCTGCGCCAGCACGACGATAAACACGTTGCGGCCGCTAACGCCGCGAGCGCCGCCGGGCCCGCGATCATCGCTTCGGGCGTCACCGTGATGCTGGCTCTCTTCTGCCTCACCCTTGCCGAGGTGAACGGCACGGCCGGCCTCGGGCCACTCGGCGCGCTTGGCGTCGGGATAGCGATGATCGCGATGTTGACGCTACTGCCGGCGCTGCTCGCAATCACCGGGCGGCGCGCCTTCTGGCCCTTCATTCCGCGCGTTGGCGACGAGGGCGCCGACGCAGAACACGGACGCTGGCGGCGCTGGGGCGAGTGGATTCAGAAGCGCCCGCGCGCAGTTTGGATCGTCACCTCTCTGCTGCTCGTGGCGATGAGCTTTGGCCTGCTGAACTTCTCGACCGGCCTCACGCAAGGCAACTCTTACCGTGGCGACGTTGAATCTGTGCAGGGCCAAGAGCTGCTCGCAACCTCATTCCCTGCGGGCGAGAACGCGCCGACCGACATCGTCGTTCCAGACAAGGCGAAAACGAAGGCCGTTGCCTCGGCCGTCGCTGCCGTGCCCGGCGTCGCAAGCGTTAACCCGGCAGGCTCGGGCCCACCAGGCGTGCAGCTTGCTGCGACGCTCACATACAGCCCCTACGCAACCGAAGCGTACGACGTGATTCCGGAGATTCGGACGGCCGCAAAGGCGGCCGGTGGCGCGAACGTTCTCGTCGGCGGACCAACCGCGATTGAGACCGACCTGCGCGCAGCCTCTACGCGTGACACAAAGTTGATCATTCCGATCGTGCTGATCGTCGTATTCCTCGTCTTGATTGTGTTGCTGCGAGCCTTCACGGCGCCACTGTTGCTGATGCTGACCGTGATTCTCTCCTTCGCCGCAGCGCTGGGCGTCAGCGCCGTTGTCTACGACATCGTCTTCGGATTCCCCGGCAGCGACCCCGGGTTACCGCTCTTCGCATTCGTCTTCTTAGTAGCGCTCGGAATCGACTACAACATCTTCTTGATGGCGCGGGTGCGAGAAGAGTCGCTCAAATACGGCACAGAGCGAGGCATGATCCGTGGCCTCGCCGTCACCGGCGGCGTGATCACATCGGCCGGAATCGTGCTTGCCGGAACCTTTGCGATCCTCGGCACGCTACCGCTGGTGTTCTTGACGGAACTCGGTTTCGCGATCGCCTTCGGAGTACTCCTGGACACCTTTGTAGTGCGCTCGACGCTGGTGCCGGCGCTGGTGCTCGACATCGGCAAGAAGATCTGGTGGCCGTCGAAGCTCGCGCATGAAGGCGAACCGGGCGAGCACATGCCCGAAGAAGAGCCAGATGCTGGCGCTGATGCTGGCCCCGGCCCCGTCTCCCCTAGCGCTTAAGCGACGCCTTCGAGCGCGCGCATTTCGCTTTCGTTGAGGCGGAGCGCCGCGGCGGCGATGTTCTCCTCAAGGTGAGCGAGCGATGAGGTGCCGGGGATCGGCACAATCACAGGTGAGCGCGCCAGCAGCCAAGCGAGCGCGATCTGGTAGACGGTCGCCTCGTGAGCAGCGGCGATCTGGTCGAGCACCGCGTCGGTTTCGATCCTGCCGGCGGCGAGAGGGAACCACGGAATGAAAGCGATCCCGTGACGCTCGCAGGCCAGCAGCACCTCGGTCGAGCCACGGTCAGCATAAGAAGCGGGGCGATTGACGTCGAGCCGATTGTCGGGTGTCGTGATGCTGAAGCGGTTCTGGACGCTTACGACGTCAACGATGCCGAGCGCGATTTCAAGCTGGACCGATTCGACGTTCGAGATCCCCACGTGCTGGATCTTTCCTTCGCGCTGCAGGTCGGCAAGCGCCCCGACCGACTCGGCGTAAGGGACTTCAGGATCTGGCGCGTGAAGCTGGTAAAGCTGGATCGCATCGACGCCGAGCCGCTTGATGCTGGCCTCGCACTGCTCTTTCAGGTGTGTGGGATTACCGTTCGCGGCCCACTGGTTCGGGCCGCTGCGGGTAAGGCCACCCTTAGTTGCGATTACGAGATCATCGGCGTACGGGAAGAGCGCGTCGTGGATGTACTGCTCGTTGACGTCGGGGCCATACGAGTTGGCAGTGTCGATCAGCGTGACGCCCATCTCGACTGCGGCGCGCAGCACGGCGTGGGCGTTGTCGACGTCGTCTACCGGCCCCCAAACGCCGTCGCCCGTTAGGCGCATCGCGCCGAAGCCCATTCGCCTGACTTCGAGGTCGGGGCCGATCGTGATCATTCCTGCGCGGGCGGCACTAGGCATCTGCTGTCTCCTTTTGAGGGCTGCTTAAAGAATCGCGAGGTAGCGGTCGAGTTCCCACTGAGAGACGTCCAGTCGGTACTCCTCCCACTCGCGGCGCTTAATTTCAACAAAGCGGTTGAAGGTGTGTTCGCCAAGGGTACGCAACACGAGTTCCGAGGCAGCGGCGAGCTCGACGGCTTCGCCGAGGCTCTCCGGCAGCTGCTCAATCCCCATCCGCTGGCGATCCTCCGGTGAGAGGTGGTAGAGGTTCTGCTCCATTGGCTCCGGCAGTTCGTAGCCCTGCTCGATTCCCTCAAGGCCGGCCTGCAGCAGGACGGCAAAAGTTAGGTACGGATTACAGGCCGGATCGGGGCAGCGCAGCTCCATCCTCGTCGCCATCTCCTTGCCTGGGTGGTAGAGCGGCACGCGCACCAGCGCCGAACGGTTGCGGCGCGACCAAGCAACGTGAACCGGCGCTTCGTAGCCGGGAACGAGCCGCTTGTAGGAGTTGACCCACTGCGCGAAGATCGCGCTCATCTCGCGCGCATGGCGGAGCTGACCGGCGATGAAGGCCTTGCCGATGTCGCTCAGGAAGTAGGGGTCGTTCTCGTCGTAGAAAGCGTTGCGGCCGTCCTTGAAGAGCGAAAGGTGGGTGTGCATCCCAGAGCCGTTTTCACCGAACAGCGGCTTCGGCATGAAGGTCGCGTGCCAGCCGTACTTCATCGCGTATTCCTTGACCGTGATGCGGTAGGTCATGCAGTCATCGGCCATCTTCAGCGCCGGTGCGTAGCGCATGTCGACTTCGTGCTGGCTCGGGCCGACCTCGTGATGGCTGTATTCAACGTGAATCCCGAGCTGCTCAAGCGCGAGCACGGTTTCGCGGCGCACGTCGGAGCCAGCGTCGAGCGTCGTCAGGTCGAAGTAGCCGCCCTGATCGAGCACTTCTGTTCCGTTTGAGTCCTTGAAAAGGAAGTACTCAAGCTCGGGGCCGACGTTGAAGGTGTCAAAGCCCATCTCTTCCATCCGCGCAAGTGCGCGGCGCAGGACTTGGCGCGGGTCGCCTTCGTACGGAGTGCGTTCGGGCGTTTGGATGTCGCAGAACATCCGCGCCACACCCTGCTCCTCTGGCCGCCAGGGCAGCACAGCGAAGGTTGAAGCGTCGGGCATTGCGATCATGTCCGACTCTTCAATCGCGTTGAAGCCAGTGATCGATGAACCGTCGAAGCCCATGCCACCTTCGAAGGCGTCATCGAGCTCGTCAACGCCGACCGAGAACGACTTCAGCTGACCGAGAATGTCGGTGAACCAAAGACGAATGAAGCGGATGTCGCGCTCAGCGCAAAGCGCCTTCACGTCCTCCGAGCTGGTCGGTGAATCGGCCATCAAACGACCCTAGCGCCGCAGAGCAAATCTGGGCGTTTTGGTCAGCGGCTTGCGCGCACTGTTGCGCGACCAATGCTGATCACGCCAAGCTTGCGCGCCGCCGCCCAAGTGAGGTCGTAATGGACGCCTGCAGCGTAGGGGCCACGGTCAACGACCTTCGTCTTCACGGTCCGGCCGCGGAATTTGAAGTAGACGACGGTCCCGCACGGAAGCGTTTTGTGCGCGACGCCCATCAGGCGACTTGTGAGCGTGTTGCCGCAGGCAGTCCTGCGGCCGTACCACCCCGGTCCGTACCAAGTCACAACGCGCGTGCGGTTGATGGCGCCACTGTTGCCGCCACCACCGCTGGAAGGAGTCTTCGACGAGCATGCGGGCTTTCCAGCCTTGAGCGCGGCGATTGTCGCGGGGCCCGCGATCCCGTCAGTCGTCATGCAGCGGCTGTTTTGAAAGCGGCGCACCGCGGCGTAGGTGAGCGAACCAAAGTGACCTGTCGGCGCAACCTTCAGGATCCGAAGGCGGTGAAGCTTTGCTTGCAGCACGCGGACGTCACTGCCGTTCATCGGCGTCTTCAGTGTGCGGTCACCAAGCTTGCGCACCGGTGCTGCGCTGGCGCTAACCGCCGCCGTCAGAACCAGCACCAACCCGAGCAGCACGGCCCAAGCGGCAACCCGGTCAGGGCGCCGAATCGTGATCGAGCTCTTCGGAGCGGGGCTGTGAGCGAGGCGGGTGCGACGCTGCTCAACGAGCGCGCGAGCCTTCGGCGCACCGGGTCGACGGATCATGGGCAGGCGGCGGAAGCTCTCACGCTGCGCTGGCGCTGGGTGCGCGACCCCGTCCGGTGACTGCGCCGCAACGAAACCGCTTCTTTCGCTCGGTGGGCGCAGGTGTTCCACTTCCGACCACCATGGGGAACTGATCTCTGTTGACATCGCTCATCGAGCCTCTCTCTTGTGCTTACGGGGTTAGCTGACGGGCTCGCGCTGAAAGAGCTGCGCTACGCCGAAATAACCGGCGATTCGCCCCGACTGTTGGGTCCCCCGCTCCCCAGCGCCATCAGGACGACTGGAAACTCAGCGGTATGTACGTAGTCCACGGTAGCGCGAGTGGCCAAAACCACGCCCCAATTGCACGAAACTGTGCGCTAAGGCGTTGAAACGGAGGCGTTTTCGCCTGCGACTAGACCCTGACCGGCGACCGCGGCGACGTAACTGGCAACTTCCTTGGCTTGGTTGCCTGTCACAAGCCCGGCTGGCATATTGCCTGCGCCACGCGCACGACCGATCTGAATCGCGTTCAGAGTCAGCGCTTCAGGCGGAACCATCATGTCAAGGTTGGGACCTGTCTGGCCGACAGCGCCAGATGCCTGAAGCGTGTGGCAGGTTGAGCAGTTCTGTGCGAACAACACACGTCCGCTCTCCTGATCAGCAGTTAGAACGACGCCGCCGCTCGCGTCGCGTGACGTCTTCGTGCCGTTATTGACTAGTAGTAGGCCCGGAATCGCGAGGCCGATACCGACTACGCAGAGCGCTACACCGACGTAGAGCATCTTGCCGCTGCCACTGGAACCGGCAGCCTTCGCTTTGCGCTGCGACGCGAAAGCCGCGGCGACCACGACAACTCCGGAGATCAGGAAGATTCCGATGAATACGGTGGCAAGAATCATGAACTAAGACGATACAGGGAGCCGTGCCTGAAACGCCCTCTCGCAGCACCTACTGGGCGCACAAACGCCTTAGCGGCGGCGGCCCTGGGCGAACGACATCACTGCTGGAGCGACCGCACGGAAGTCGGCGCTTACGAGCTCACCGATCTCAGCCAACTGCGCGTTGCCCGGCTCAAGCGCCTCAATCCGGTCAACGAGCAGGTTCACAGTTCCGCCGGCGCTGGCGTGCCGTTCGAGAATCCCTTCGGCGAAGACGAGCGGTTCGGTCCTGACAGTCAGGCGGAATTTTTCATAGACCTGCGGCTTGAGAACGAGGTTGATCGTCCCCTGCTCGTCTTCGAGCAGCACGAAACAGACGCCGCTGGCCGTGCTGGGCCGCTGGCGCGCGACAACCAGCCCGCCGACGCGGACGCGGCTGCGGTGTGGAGCCTGCTCGAGCGCAGCGCTGGGCAGTGCGCCGCGCTTGTCGAGGTCCGGGCGCATCAGCTCCAGCGGATGACTGCCGGTAGTCAGGCCGGTCGAGGCGTAGTCGGCGAGCATTGTCTGCCAAGCGGTCAGTGGGTCGAGCGCGGGCGCGGCGGGAAGATCAAAGCCGAGCGAGAGCTGCGCTTTGCTCGCTGGGGCTGGCGCGCCGATGCCGAGCTGCCAGAGCACTGCGCGCCGCGCCAGCCCCGGGCGCTGCTGCTGCCCCTCGGCGTCGGCGCTGGCCAACCGATCGCATGCACCGGCCCAGGCCAGAGCTTCCAGCGATGATCGTGCGCCACCGGCGCGAGCCGTCAGGTCGCTGAGCGAAGCGAACGGCCCGTTGGCGCTGCGCTCTTCGATCAGCTCTTCGAGCTGCTCCTTGCGCACGCCGCGAACGTGACGCAGGCCGAGCCGCAATGCGCCCTGCTCATCGATCAGACAGCCGAGCGCGCTCTCGTTGAGATCCGGCGCCAGCACAGTAGTGCCGCGGCGCTGCGCTTCGTGAACGAGCGAATCGGGCGGGTAGAAGCCCATCGGCTGCTCGTCGAGCAGCGCCGCCAACAGCTCGGGGCCGTAATGGACGCGCAGCCAAGTCGATTGGTAGGCGAGCAGGCCGAAGGCGGCGGCGTGCGCTTTGGGGAAGCCGAAGCCAGCGAAACCGGCGACCATTTCGAAGACCTCAGCGGCGTGAGTTTCATCAACGTCAGGCCAGCGCGCCATCGCTCCCTCGATGAAGCCGCGGCGGTGCGATTCGATCGCCTCAGCCGAACGTTTGCGGCTCATCGCGCGGCGCAAGCCGGCGGCGTCGGCAGCGCTGAAGCCGGCGAAGGCCATCGCCACCTCGATCACTTGGTCTTGAAAGATGATCGTGCCAAGAGTCTCCCGCAGGATCGGCTCAAGCGAGTGGTGCGGGTAAGGGATTTTGAAGTCGGGGTTAGCGTTCAGCGCCTGGCGCCGTTTGATGTACGGATTGACGGCGCCACCTTGAATTGGCCCCGGCCTGACGATCGCAACCTGAATCGTTATCTCGTCAAGGTTTGTTGGCCTTGTGCGCCGCAGTGAGGCGATCTGCGCGCGACTTTCAATCTGAAAGACGCCGGTTGTTTCGCCGCGCTGAATTGCTTCGTAAACCTCTGGGTCGTCGTAAGGAATTCGCGAGAGATCTATCCGCTCACCGCGGCGCGCGTCTATCTGTTCAACGCAGCGCTCGACAGCGGAGAGCATTCCAAGCCCGAGCAGATCAATCTTGAGGAAACCGGCGTCGGCGCAGGAGTCCTTGTCCCAGTGAGCGATCTGGCGCCCCTCGATCGCCGATGGCACGACCGGGCAGCAGTCGATCAGCGGCCTTGTCGCGACGACCATGCCGCCGGAGTGCTGGGCTAAGTGGCGCGGCAGGCCGGAGGCTTCGCGCGCCAGCGCCGCGAGCCAGCGCCAGCGGCCGCTCTGCGCCCGCTCCTCACCGATTGCCTCAGCAATCTGCTCATCGAAGCCGCGCAGCGACCAGCCTTCGCTAGAGCGGGCGACGCGCTCTATCTCCCCCGCCGGCAGGCCGAGCGCGGCGCCAAAGTCGCGGATTGCGCCGCGCGCCTTGTAGGTCGGGAAGGCGGCGACCAGCGCCGTTCGCTCCACTCCGTAGCGCTGGTGGATCCGCGGGATCAGCTTCTCGCGAATGTCGCGCGGAAAATCGAGATCGATGTCGGGCAGCTCGGTGATCTGTTCGCTCAAGAAGCGGCCAAGAAGTAGCCGGTTGGCGACAGGGTCTACGTGCGAAAGGCCAGTTAGATAACAGACGATTGAGGAGACCGAGGAGCCGCGGCCACGGCCCGGCGGCAGCAGCGCGCGGGCGCTGCTGGGGCCGCGCACCTCAGCGGCCACCTCGCGCGCAAGCTCCAACATGTCGCGGTGGAGCAGGAAGAAGCCGGAGAGGCCAAGCCCGGCGATGATCTTCAGCTCTTCGCTGAGCCTTGCGGCGGCCTCGTCGCGTAGCGGGTGGCCGTGCGGGTAGCGGTGATCGAAGCTGGCCTGGCAAGCCTGTACGAGATCACGATCGGCGCCGTCGTCCTCGGCACCCGGGTAGCGGTAGCCAAGATCGCTCGTTAGGTCGAACTGGCAGCGATCGGCGATCCGCTCGGTTTCGGCGAGCGCCTCGGGGTGGTCTTCAAAGCGTGCAGCCATCGCCTGCGGGCTTGCCAGCACGTGACTGTGATTGCCGCGCCGTTGCGGCTCGCAGCCGTCGAGCGTGAGATGGCTGCGAACGGCAACGAAGGTGTCCTGCAGCGGCGCGCGGCTCGCCGCGTGGGCGTGGACGTTGCCGCTTGCGACGCAGGGAACGGCGAGTAGCCGCGCGCGCTCGGCCAGCTCACGTCCCAGCGCGCGGTCATGGCGAGCGAACGGGCGCTGCATCTCGATCCGCAGATTGTCGCGGCCGAAAGCTGTCAGAAGGCGGCGCAGGCTCGGCTCATCGTGGAAGCCGTGGCCGGCGCAGCCGCTGAGGCAGATCAGCCCGTCGGTGTGGGCCTCAATCTGTTCGATCGTCAGCTCCGGCTGCCCGCGCTCGCGGCCGTCGCGGGTGTGCGCGTGGGCGAGCGTCAAGAGGCGGCAGAGGTTGCTCCAGCCCTGGGCGTCCTTGACCAACAGCGTTAGGTGGCGGTGCTCGGTGGCCTGCTCGCTCTCGTCGACGACGCGAACCTCAGCGCCGTGGATCGCCTTCAGCCCGGCTGCCTTCGCGGCCTGCGCAAACTCCATCGCGCCGCAGAGATTGTCGTGGTCGGTAAGCGCCAGCGCGCGGTAGCCGTGAGCGACGGCGGCGTCAACGAGCTCATCGGGGCTCGAGGCGCCATCAAGGAAAGAAAAGGCCGAATGACAATGGAGTTCTGCGTACAACACGAACGTATGTTCGCATTATTGCAACGCCTTTGTAGAAATTCTTTTCCCGTTTCCCTCAAACGCCGTCACGACGCGTGAAGGCAGTCGCTGCGCGCGCGCCAGTTCTGGTCGATTCCGCGCACGCGGGCGTCGAGCAGGGTCGCGTTCTCGACGCTGCGCTGGTAATTGCCGGCCAACCCCACGCCTGCGCCGAGCTTGCCTCCAAAGCCGCTGCGGCGACCCTCGATTCCATAGCTGCGAACGAGCGTCACGCCGTCGCTGTTGATCCTTGCCTTCAGCGCCTCGGAAACTTCCGCCGCCGGGCCGAAGCCGACGCCGCGACCGCGCAGCGCGGCGATGAAGGCGGTAGCCACCGCGCGGCTCGCGGCGCTACTTAGATCGAGGTGCTGCTCAACCTCGACCAACATCCCCTGGCGCAGCGGCAGGTTGCCGACGCCGGGAACGAGCGCGCTTACGGCGCCGGGCAGCTTTGCACCGGCATGGAAACGGCGCGCGCCGAAGACGCCAAGGTCGATCGGATTGCCGGCGCGGTCGAGCGTCAGCGTGTAGAGCTCGCTGCGGCGCAGGCCGCCCTCAAGGCCGCTGGCTGGCAGTGGTGAGAGGTCGGCGAGCAATTCGTTACGGCGGGCGATCGTCAGCGTTCGCTGGCCTGTGCGGTGGTCAAGCCGCTCGCCGACGAGATCCTCGGCCTCGAAGCTGATCCCGGCCGCAGCGAGGCGGCCGCCGATGATGCTGCTGAGTCCACTGGCACCAAACGTGATGTCGGCTGGCGGTGGCGCAGCAGCCGAGCGGCGTGGCGGCCTCATCGGTGGGCTGCCGCGGCCGGCTATCACTGCTGCCGCCGGCGCGAGCTGCGCGATCAGCCTCTCTGCTGCCGCCGCGCTGGGAACAGTCCAGGTGCGGCCGCGCGCGATCCGGCCGCTGAAAGAGCCGCTCGCCGCGGCGCCATACTCAGCGCCGCCGACGGAGATACTGCCGCCGGCCGTTAGCTCGAGGCCAGCGCCCCCGCTTTCGACCAGCGTCACCAACTCGGTGCCGTCGGAGCTGCGCTGGCGGATGATTGTGCGGCCACCGGCGAGGCGGATCACTGCGACAACGACAACGAGATCTTGGCTCGTCGTTTGGGCGTTGACGATGCACGGGGCGCGGTCGCGCTCACAGTCGCCGCCGCCGACAATGCAGATGCCGCGCGCGAACTGTGCCAGCACGGAAGCCGCCAGCCCTTCGCCTTTGACCGCCATCGCGCCGCCGCCGACCACCAGCGTTGAGATCACGAGCAGCACGATGTACTCAAGGCTTGCCTGGCCGCTGTCGTTTCGCACACGGCAGAAGTTGGCGGCGCTTCGGTTACACCGCTACTGCCAGCAACCCCCAAAGCGCACACAGCGGCGCGCAGGATTGCCACTCAGCGGTGGCGGAACCAGGCGCCACCGACAAGGTCGCGAAAGACGACTAAGTCTCCCCCATCGATCGTCACAAGCTCCCAGTAGCGCCGTCGCAAAGGCTGCTCGCTCCACCAACTGTCCTCAACCAGCCACGACTCGCGTACGGCGCTGATTTCGCTGCCCTCAACCTCAAGCGGCCTGCCACCAACGCCAGCGCATACCCGCACAGCGCGCGGCGCGCCGAGCCTTCTTGCAGCCGGAGTCACCGCTCGTAAGGGGTTAGGACGGCGCGGCGCTCAGGGATCCGCGACTGAGGGTCGGCGAGTAGCACGCGCAGCGCGGCCTGCGGCCCGGCCAGCGCTCGCAGCTGGCCGATCGCCTCACTGAGCCGCCCGGCGCGGCGGAACTCTTCGTCATCGAAGAGCGCCTCGGCCGGCGGTGCCGGTGGGCCGAGCTGCTCGGCGGCCAGCCGCAACGAATTAGCCGGCGCCGGCAGCATCGCGAGCCGCAGAGCCAGCGCGGTGCGGATCCGCAGCGCATCACTGAGCGGCTCGCGGAAGACGACGCGCTCGCGCCAGGTGCCGCCCTCGGTCAACTCAGCCGAGAGCGTCGCCGCGCGCAGCGTGCGGCCGCCAAGCTCGCTGCGGGCGAGCAGAGAGTCAACGAGCATTTCGAGCGCGACCGCGAGCTGCGGGCCGGAGGCCGATTCGATCAGCGTCAGCGTTTCTTCCAACGGTTCGCTTGGCTTACGCGGACGCAATGGGCGGTCGTTGCCGTGCGCCATCTCCCAGGCCGTAATGCCAGCACGGCCGAAGCGATCGGAAACGCTGCCGCGGGGCAGGGCGGCGAGCTGGCCGAGCGTCGTGATGCCAAAGCGGGCGAGCGGTTCGACCAGCTTCGCCGTTGCAGGCTCGCGCGCCAGCAGCGCTACTGGGGCGCCGGCCAACTGCGCGGCGCCGTCAACTACCGACGGCCTGCGACTACGCGCCTGCTCCGCTGCGACGACGGCGCAGAAGCGCGAAGAGCCGGCGCCGATCCGCGCCGGCAACTTCAGCGCCGCGCGCGTTGCCTTCACGACACCGTCGAGCGAGCCGCCGTGCAGGCGACCGAGTCCGCGCGCCTCAAAACAGGCGAGCCCCACTCCCCCGTCCTCAACCTGAGCGCCGACCGACTCGAGCCGCACCAGCACCCGCTCCCAGCTATCGGCAACGGCAACCGGATCGGCAGCGATCAGCCGCAGCCGCGGCGCGCGCGCCAAGGCCTCAGCGATCTTCATTCCCGGCGCTACGCCGAGCGCTTCAGCGGCGGGCGAAACCTCACCCACCAATGCCGCGCGGCCCGGCTCAGGCGCCAGCGCCAGCGGCCCTTCGGCCAGCGCAGCGCGGCCACCGGCAGCAATTGCGAGCGAAAAGCGGGGCAGTATGACGGCGATAACCATAGGCGAACGTATGTTCGCATAGCTGACGCCGGCGATCAAGCGGCGGGAGGGATCTTCCGTTCCCGCGGGCTAGGCGCT
Organism: Solirubrobacteraceae bacterium; assembly: GCA_044240185.1. Classification (GTDB taxonomy): domain Bacteria; phylum Actinomycetota; class Thermoleophilia; order Solirubrobacterales; family Solirubrobacteraceae; genus F1-60-MAGs163. Next base: position 1,967 of record JBIHZY010000017.1, on the reverse strand, counting down.
GCGGCGCTCGAACGCCAGTTCAGCCTGCGCGATGATCGCGTCGGCGAGCGACTCAATATGCGGGTTAAGCAGCTGCCAGGCGCTGCGATCGACCTGCGGATTGTCGAGCCACTGCAGCAGCAGAAGGTCGCAGTGGCCGCGCATCTCCGGCAGGAAGGCGGCGAACGAGAAGCCTTGATCGAGCAGCCCAGCCAGCGCCGATGCCGGCTCATTGGTCGGGATTCGCAGTTCAATGAAGCGGGCTCCGGCCGCCTGTGCCTCGTCGCGCGCGGCAGCGACCGCGGCATGAAGATCGGCGCCAATCGTCTCGACCTCGATCCCCGAGCTGGCCATCGCATCGTTGAACTTGGAACTGAGCACGGTCGCATCCGCCAGCTCTGGATCTTGCGGCGGATCTGTCCGAATAGTCCGCGGCCAGTCGGTGGGCTCGATCACCAGCGCGACCGGCTCGGCGTACTCCGGCGAAAGCCAAACGTCATGCTCGCGCATCGGCGCGAGCGGGCCGAAGGCCACCGCCAGCGAGATTCGTCCAGCCTCGGTCTGTTCTTCGAAGCCCTCAAGGTCGAGGTGAGGAATCGACTTCAGCCGAACGCCGGTGATCGCCCCATGCTTCCAGCGGGTAACGGCAATCTCCTGCGTCGCCGTGTGAACCAGCACCGGCTCGCCCATCATCCACTTGACTCGCCGCTGCACGAGCCGGTCGTGAAGGTTCGCTTCCATCCGTGAGGCGACCCCGTGGCCGCGGTAGCGCTCATCGGTGATTGTCATCCCGCTCTCGGCAACGGCTGGGCCATGAAATGTGAAAGCCCAGTGGCCAACTACGTCGCCATCGCTGGCTACCGCAACTTCGCTGATGTGGAGGCCGGCCTCCTGATCGGCGAAGAAGCGCTCGGGATCGTAGATCTGTTCGTGGAGGTAGGTATCGCCGTAGCAACGCCTGACCAGTTCTGCAACGCCGACGGCGTCCTCGGCCGTCATCGGGCGCACTTCGATCTGCTCGTCTGCTCCGGCTTCTGCCATCGGCGGAGGATAGATCGAAATGGGACGGCACGAACAGACCCGAAATGCAGCCCCCCAATAGAAAGGGCCCCGCAAGCGAGGCCCTTCCCTTAGTACGCCGGTAAGCCGGATTCTGTCTTGGACAGCCATCCATCTTTGCGACCTACCTGAACCTTGGCGGGCAGCCTACAAACGGTTCTGCTTGGTCTTGCATCCGGTGGGGTTTACCTGGCCGCCGTGTTACCACGACGCCGGTGCGCTCTTACCGCACCTTTTCACCCTTACCTGTGCGCAAATGAGCGGACGTCCAACTCACTCACGCCATCGGCGGTGTATTTCTGTGGCACTTTCCCGCGGGTTTCCCCGGGTCGGCTTCCCGACCACCGTGCCCTGCGATGTCCGGACTTTCCTCGAAGGGTTTTCTCTCCCCCCGCGACTGTCTGGCGTACGCGGAAGAGATTAGCGGGCGAGCTAGCCCAGAACTGAGTGGCAGCTGTCACATTTTCCGGCCACCGGGCGCGGCCCAGTCTGGACGCGCGGCATCATTGCCGCGCCGCAGACCGGGCACGCGACCGAATGGTCGGCGTGAAGGCCCTCCCATACGCCGACGATCAGATCGTCGAGCGTGAGCCCTCGAGCGCCCTGGGGAGCGGTGCGACAACCGCTGTTCCTTGGGCGCTCCCTGCGAAGCGGCGTGAGCGTTACGGCGCTCATCGGACGCTCCGAAAGAGTCCAACGACCCGTCCGAGGACTTGAACGTCCTTCGTTCGGATCGGTTGCATCGCCGGATTCTCCGGCTGCAGTCTGATGTGATCGCTCTCGCGGAAGAAGCGCTTCACGGTCGCCTCGTCGTCGCCGACCATCGCAACGACGATCTCGCCATCGCTTGCGTCATCCTGCGGGCGAACGACAACGAAGTCGCCTTCAAGGATCCCGGCGTCGATCATCGACTGACCTTGAACGCGGAG
>JBIHZY010000016.1:0-15432 GCA_044240185.1 Solirubrobacteraceae bacterium | reverse complement strand
ATGATGTACTCGCGGACCTCTTGAGCAAGTTGCTGCAGCTGGGCGTCATCAAGACCGTTGAGGTCCTGCGGTCCGTTGATTGAGTCGAGGATTCGTTCCATTTGGGGTCCTAGCGTAGGTACGCAGCTGCTTAGTCTAACTCTCACCCGTCTAGGCGGATGGTGCGATTGGCTCAGGCGCGATGCAGACGCCCAGCAAGCTTGTACTTTGTGAGCTGTAGTCCGCCATGTAGCGCCTCAATGCGCGCTCCAACAGCGGCTCTCTCCCCTGTGACCGACCGCGCCAGAGACCAAGCCGCTGCTAACCAAGGGGCAGGCACGGGGAAGGCGGATAGCTCTCGCGTTGTCCGACCCGAGATCCAGGCGCTCCGCGCGATCGCTGTAGCGACCGTTGTGATCTTCCACTACTGGCCGCGCCTAATGACGGGGGGATACGTCGGGGTTGACGTCTTCTTCGCAATCTCTGGATTCCTGATCACCGCACACCTCGTGCGTGAGGTGGACCGCACGGCAGGCGTTTCACTGCCCGGCTTCTGGGCGCGCCGAGCGCGGCGAATCCTGCCAGCGGCACTGCTCGTGCTGCTGTTCTGTGCCATCGCCACCTACATCTGGGTACCGCTGAATCTTTGGCAGCAGTTCTTCACTGAGATCCGCGCCAGCGCGCTCTACGTCGAGAACTGGAATCTCGCCGGCCAAGCGGTCGACTACCTCGGCGCCGAGAACCGCCCCTCCCCCGTCCAGCACTACTGGTCGCTCTCGGTCGAGGAGCAGTTCTACATCTTCTGGCCGGTACTGATTTTGATCGCGATGACAGCAGCGCGGCGCGGCTCGCAGCTGCTTCGACGCCGCGCAATCGCGGTGATGCTGATCGTTCTCACGCTTGCAAGCTTCATCTACTCCGTTATTGCGACCGCAAACGACCCAGCTGCCGCCTTCTTCGTTACACCTACACGCGTCTGGGAGTTCGGTGCCGGTGGCATCCTCGCCCTGGTGGCGACTCCGAGCGGCAGACTGGCGCTCCGCGCGGCCGTCTCTTGGCTGGGCATCGCGGCAATCCTGCTGGCGTCGTTCTTCTACACGACGAAGACGCCGTTCCCGGGCGCCGCAGCGCTGCTGCCAATCCTCGGAACGCTGGCTGTGATTTGGGCCGGAGCGCCAGAGCTGCGCTGGGCGCCGCTCGGCTGGATGAAGCTCAGGCCTCTGCAATGGATCGGCGATAACTCCTATTCGATCTACCTATGGCACTGGCCGCTGCTGATCCTTGCTCCGTTCGTGCTGCTGACGAACCTGAACGCGCCGATCAAGCTCGCCTTGATCGCGCTGACTCTCGTTTTGGCTGCGCTGACGAAACGGTTTGTCGAAGACCCACTGCGCTCTGGCCCGTTGCTCGCAGGCAAGCGGCCGCGGAAGACCTTCATCTTCGCGCTCGGCGCGACCGCAATCGTTCTACTTGCCGGCTTCGGCGCGCTCAGCGTGCTCAAGGATCGACAGGCCGCCGACCGCCTCACCACTGCACGGCTGGCCGTCAGCGGCGACCGCTGCCTTGGGGCCGCCGCCAGGGACCCTGAAAATCAGCCCTGCATCAACCCGAAGCTCCGACTCTCAGTCTCCCCATCGCCGGCAACCGCCAGAGAGCTAGTAATCCCGCATGATGGAACCGCGGCCAACAGGAGCCCGCTCTGCCAGGGCGGGCTGAAGATCATCGGGCTGTTAGAGCTCTGCAGCTTCGGTGCCCCCGCTGACCGTGCGGAGCGACAGATCGTCTCGATCGGCGATAGCCACGCCCGGCGCTGGCGGCCGGGGCTCAACCGAGCCGCGCTCCAGCTTGGCTGGCGCGTCACGTCGATCGTCCGCCGCAGCTGCCCCTTGAGTTCATTCCCGCGCGGCGGCCCTACCGATCGCAGAGGTTGCGACCAATGGAAGCCTCAGCTAGTGAGATGGCTGGCCGCTAACCCCCAGATCGACACACTCTTCGCAAGCCAGTCGACAGGGAAATCGACCCGGCGTAAGAACTTTGCGAGCGAGGAAGCCGGCTACCTCGACGGCTTCAAGATGTTGCCTGGGTCGATCGAGCACATTGTTGTTCTGCGCGACAACCCCCGCGCAGCGCGCGACACGCTCGACTGCGTCGAACGAGCTATCGCTGCAGGGAAGCCTGCCGGGCCTGCCTGCGCTCTTTCACGCGCCGAATCGCTACAGCCGGATCCGCTGGCATCCGCTGCCGAGAAGCTGAACAAGCCTGGAGTCGGCGTAGTCGACCTAACGCCTTTCTACTGCAGCGCCAAACTCTGTTACGAAGTAATCGGCGGCGTTCTCGTCCACTCCGACGAGCACCACATCACCGAACTCTTCAACCTGACGCTTACGCCGTACCTGGTCCGTGCGCTCGAGCGCGGCCAGTGGCTGAACCGCTAGAGCGGCTGCGTCCGGTCAGCTCTCGCGCGCGGCGATGAAGTCGGTGATTCGTTCGAGCTGCTCGGCGCCCTGAGGCGCGGCAAGGGCTAGCGCCGCGCGAGTCTGCGCGTGTGACGCGTCGGCAAGGGCTTGCGCCTGCTCAAGACCGAACTCGCTGACGTAGGTCCGTTTGCCTTGACGCTCGTCGCTGCCGGAAGGCTTGCCAAGCTCTTGATCGGAGCCGGTCACGTCGAGAATGTCATCGACAATTTGGAACAGCACTCCTAGCTCACCGGCGAAAGTTCTGTAAGCGAGCAAGGCCTCGCCCTCAAGGCCGTGAAGCAGACAGACGCACTCCACCGATGCGTTGATCAGTTGGCCCGTCTTACGGGAGTGAATCTCGCGCAAGCCTTCGGAGCCGTCTGCGGCGGTGCCCTCTACGTCGAGGTACTGACCGCCGACCATCCCGTTGACCCCGGTCGCAGCAGCTAGCTCTGCAGAAGCGAGCAGGATTCGTCGCGGATCTCCTTGCTGCTCGGCGAGAATTAGGCGAAATGCTTCGGCATAAAGCGCGTCGCCAGCGAGGATCGCGACGTCTTCGCCAAACGCGACATGGCAGGAAGGCTTTCCGCGGCGCAAGTCATCATCGTCCATCGCCGGCAAGTCATCGTGGATTAACGAGTAGCTGTGAACCATCTCCAACGCTGCCGCGAGCGGCATCACGCCGGCCGGGGTCTCACCGAGCGCGGAGGCGGTCGCGAGGGCGAGCACTGGTCGAATTCGCTTCCCTCCCGCCAGCAGCGAGTAGAGCATCGCCTCTTCGAGCCCTTCTGTCGCTGGCGTGTCGCTGAAGCGCAGTTGCTGCAGATACGCGTCGACCTGCTCGCGCAGGTCGTCGGGGTAGCTCACCGGCGCCTCACAGCAGCGTGTCCTGGCCCGGAGGCGGCTCGGCAGGGGTCTCCTTTGACAGCCGATCGAGTTCGCTCGAAGCTTGGCCGGCAAGCGCTGCGCAGTCCTCAACGAGCGATGCCGCGGCGTCGGTCGTCAGGTCTCCTCCACGCAGCTGCTGCGCTGCGCGGCTTAGGCGCTCTACCAGTTCATCAATTGCAGTTGTGTCTAGATCAGTCATCGCTTGGCGCAGTCTCGCCGATTTCGGCCATCGCCGCATTGAGGATGCCGTTAACGAAGCCCGGTGACTGCGCTCCGCAGTACTCCTTGGCAACTTCTACGGCCTGATCTATCGCCCCCTCCGGCGGGATCGGCGTCTCCGCTGGGACCGCGTCGGGGTAGAGCATTTCGACTAGCGCGACGCGCATGATGCAGCGCTCAAGCATCGCGATCCGCTCAACGCGCCAATCGATCGCGTAGCGGCCGATGATCTCGTCGAGATGCTCGCGCATGTCATCCGCAGCGTGGACGAGCGAGCGAGTTAAAGCGCTGGCACCGCGGTCGAGCACGTCGCTGACCGGCGCTCCAGCAATTTCTGCCTCGTAGAGGACGAAGGCTGCGTCGCGGCGCTGCTCACTGCGGCGTGACACAGACGGCGCGGCTCTCAAGCGCGCGACATGTAGTCGCCGCTATCGGTCTGGACCTTGATTTTGTCTCCGATGTTGACGAACAGTGGAACTTGGATGATCGCTCCGGTTTCGAGCGTTGCTGGCTTGTTGCCGCCGCCCGATGCGGTGTCGCCGCGCAGCCCCGGCTCAGTTTCAGTTACTTCCAATTCGACCGACGCGGGTAGTTGTAGCGTGCTCGGCTCGGAATCGATGAACAGCATGTCGACGTCGTCGTTGGGCTTCGTCCAACGCAGCTCGTCCTCAACCAGAGCCACTGGCACTGCGATCTGCTCGAACGATTCGCTATCCATGAAGTGCGCGTCCGTTCCGTCGGAGTAGAGAAAACTCATCCTCCGCGCCTCAGAGCGAACCGAACGGAACTTCTCGCCGGCGCGGAAAGTCTTGTCGATCACATTGCCGTCCGAGGTGCGGCGCAGCTTCGTGCGCACGAAGGCAGGGCCCTTCCCAGGCTTGACGTGCTGGAAGTCGACGACCTTGAAGACCGTGCCGTCTACCTCAATGTGATTGCCGTTCTTAAGTTGGTTAGTGGAGATCATCTGAACGGCGAGGTTAGCGCGGGGCGCTGGCGCGTGGTACTCAGGCTCTCGCCGTGTGCTGTCGTAATCTGCGCCGGTGGCATTGCTTACTGTTTTCCTACTGGCCTGCGTGACTGCGCTGGCGACCGGCCTCGGCGCTCTCCCCGTCGCCTGGCTTGGCCCTGCGCGCACCGAGCGCTGGCGCCCGCTGCTTTGGGGGATCGCGGCGGGCGTAATGACGGCAGCATCGATCGGACTGATTATCGAGCCGATCGACAAGGGTCAGTGGGTTCCGCTGATCTTTGGCGGCTTGATCGGCGTGGCCTTTCTGCTGATCGGGCAGCGGGCCATGGCGGGCCGCGAGATGCAGATCGGGAACCTCAGCGGCGTTCACGTACGCCGCTCGGCGCTCGTCTTCGTAGTGCTTTTCGTCCACAGCCTTCCGGAAGGTTTCGCGCTCGGTTCGTCTTGGTCGGCTGACAGCACTCTCGGGCTATTCGTCTTTATCGCGATCGCGCTCCAAAACGTGCCTGAGGGAACCGCGACTGCAATTCCGATGGCTCAGGCTGGATTCAGCGGCTCACAGCAGTTCTGGGCCGCGGTTGGAACGAGTCTGCCGCAGCCAATTGGTGCCGTGATCGCCTTCCTGCTGGTCGAGCAGATCACCGCGCTCCTGCCGTGGTCTCTCGGGTTCGCCGCGGGCGCGATGTTGGCGCTTGTAGCGCTGGAGCTGCTGCCTGATGCGATCGGCCCGCGCGAGAACCGGCCGCTCGCGGCGGCCGGGATCGGCGGTTCAATGTTGGTTATGGCCGCAATGGCCGTGCTGCTCGGCGTCTAGTACGGCGCGCCGACTGCGTTTGCCCATTCCTTATCGACGTGCAGCTCACCGTTGCTGTCGGTGCCGAGGACCACGACGGTGGCCGGGTTGCGGTCGCCGTTCGCGGCGTCGATCGTGACAGAGCCTGTAACACCCTCCCAGTCCTTAGTCGCGTTTAGGCACTTAGTCAGTGCCGTCGAACCCGCGATCTGCGCTGTAGTCGAGTTATCAGCGTTCGGTGTGTTGTCGAAGCCACCGGCGGTTTCGACGCAGCTGGCGAGCAGGTTGACTGAGTCGTAGACGTATGAACTCCAGGTGTCTGGACCCTCGCCATATGCCTTCTCGTAAGCGGCATCGAACGAGCCGCCAGACGGGAAGTCACCTGGTGAGGGAACACCGACGACAGGGCAGTTCTGAGCTGCGGCCTTGCCGGCAGTGGTGACGAAGCCCGGATCATCCGAGGCGTAGTCGGCTACGCACTTGACCGTTGACGAACTGGCGTACATCTCCTTGGCGATCAGTCCACCCTCTGGGAAGTAGACGACGGAATAGATTGCGTCGGGGTTCGCTGCCTCAAGCTTGTTGACCGTGCTGGTGTAGTTCGATGCGCCCGGCTTGACAGCCTCATAGGCTGTGATCTTGACGCCGGCTTTTTCGAGCGAGGACTTCATTTGCGCGGCAACCGTTGCGGTGTAGCCCGGCGTAGGGTCGTAAGCGATCGCCACAGACTTTGCCTTCAGCCAGTCGGTCAGAGCGGTCGTCGCGACCGGAGCAATCTGGTAATCCATTGGTTGAAGCGTGTAGCCCATGCCGTTGGTGGCGCTGTCTGATGTGAGGCGGATCGGCGTTAGGCCGGCCGCTTCGAAGAGCGGCAGTGTCTTAATCCCAACACCGGAGTTGTAAGGACCGACAACGCCGTCGAGCCCGGTCTTAATCGCTGCGTTTGCTGCCGTAACACCGGTCGTTGGGTCTGCGGCGTCATCGATCGGGACGATCTCGATCTGCTTTCCGAGCAGGCCACCGTTGTCGTTTAGTTTGTCTGCTGCCAGCTGGGCGCCGTTGAGCATGCCGACCCCGGTTACCTTCTGATCGCCGGAGAGCGGGCCTTCCATGCCGATCCGGACTTTGTCGCTTGGCGTCGTCGCCGTTGAGGCGCTGTCGCTGCTGCTTGAGCTGCCGCAGGCGACGAGTAGGACTGAAGCGGCGAGGGCGGCTGAGAGAGTACAGATTGTTTTCATAGTCTGGTTATATCAGCCGACGATGCTGACGCGGCGCCGCGCGCTGGATTGAGCGATGTCGTAGGATCGCTGAGGTAAATCGGCCGAACAGGAGCACGATCAGATGCAAAGCGCACGCTACGGAACGATCGTAGATCGGGTCATCCCACACTCGCAGACGCGGACTAACGAGATGCTTCGAGATCTCGTCTTGGTTCTTTGCGGTACCGCGCTGGTCTCTGGGCTAGCCCAAGTGTCGATTCCCTGGTACCCGGTGCCGTTCACTGGTCAAACGCTTGCCGTGCTCCTAGTCGGCGGCATGCTCGGCTCACGCAAGGGCGCGCTCGCGCTTTTTCTCTACTTCATCATTGGTGCGATCGGCGCGCCGATCTTCAGTGACCAATCGAGCGGCTGGGAGATCATCAGCGGCGCGACCGGCGGCTACATCATTGGCTTCATTGTCGCCGCTGCCGCAGTTGGCTGGCTCGCTGAGCGCGGCGCAGACCGCAGCGTTATGGCGATGATCGGCGCGCTACTACTCGGCAACTTCCTGATCTATGCGTTCGGTGTGCCGTGGCTAGCGAGCTGGGACCCAGCAGGCGACGGCGTCGCATTCGGCTGGACTCAGGCCTACCAGACCGGCGTTCAGCCGTTCATTCTCGGTGACCTCGTGAAGCTTGCGTTCGCTGCCGCGCTACTGCCGGGCGGTTGGGCGCTACTGCAGAAAACCGGCTTCGGCAAGAAGAACGAGCAAGACGGCCCGAAGGCCGGACTGCTCTAAGCCTGCCGCTCAAGCTGAGTCCGTCGCGATCGCAGCTCAGATGACTGAGCTCAGCTACATCACCGCAACCGAGGCGCTCGAACTATTCCGCGGCCGAGAGCTCTCGCCTGTCGAGCTGATCGAGGCAACGATCGCGCAGGCCGAACGGGTGGAGCCGGTTGTTAATGCGCTCTGTCACCAGTTCTTTGACGAAGCCCTCACCCAGGCTCGTGCTGCCGAACAGCGCTACGCCGGCAAAGGAGAGCCACCGCGGCCGCTTGAGGGGATCCCTTTAGCGATCAAGGAGGAGGAGCCGGTGGCCGGGCAGCCGCTCACGCAGGGCTCTTTGATCTATAAGGACCAGATCGCGGAGCACAGCTCGGCCTTCGCGCAGCGCCAGCTCGACTCCGGGGCGATTGTCCACGCACGTACGACCGCGCCAGAGTTCTCTTGCTCAGGCTTCACGCAGTCGCGGATCTGGGGAGTGACGCGCAACCCATGGAATCCAACCTTCTCGCCGGGAGGGTCCTCAGGCGGGTCGGCTGCGGCGCTTGCCAGCGGCACGACGACGCTCGCAAGTGGTTCCGACATCGGCGGCTCAATCCGAATCCCGGCCTCGTTCTGTGGTGTCGTCGGCTTCAAGCCGCCTTACGGGCGCGTGCCGGTTGAGCCGCCCTTCAACCTCGACACCTTCTGCCACAACGGCCCGCTGGCCCGAACCGTCGCCGACTGCGCGCTCTATCAGAACCAGATCGCTGGGCCCGACCGAAGCGACATCACAACGCTGCGCCCGAAGCTGACTCTCCCGGACCAGTTTGAGGGAATCAGCGGGATGCGAATTGCGCTTTCGGTCGACCTCGGCGGCTGGGTTGTAGATCCGCAAGTCAGGGCCAACACGCTTGCCGTCGGCGACGCCCTTCGAGAGGCAGGGGCGATCGTTGAAGAGGTTGACATCGCCCTCTCACAGCTCGACGTTGCGCGCGCTGGCGCGATCCACTTCCGCCTGATCTTTGGTGACTGGGTCGCGCAGACGATCGAAGCAAACCGCGACCTCGTAACCGACTATGCGGTCGAGTTTGCTCGCTGGTCGGCCGAGGCTAGCGGCGACGGGTCGCTGCTAGAAGCGCTGACCTTGGAGGCACAGATATACGAACCAGTCGCGGATCTTCTTGACCGTTACGAGGCATTGGTCTGTCCGACGAACGGGATGAGCGGCTTGCTTGCAGACGACGACTATGTCGGGCACGGAATCACGGTCGACGGAACCGAGCTTCAGTACTACTTCGACGCGCTGCTCACCTCTGTCTTCAACGTGCTGAGCCGCTGCCCGGTTCTCAACGTCCCCTCCGGATTTTCCGACAACGGTGTGCCGACAGGTGTCCAAATTGCCGGACGCAGTTACGACGATGAGACCGTCTTTAGAATCGGCAGCGCGTTGGAGGCTGTGCGTCCGTGGCTCGACACGCCTGAGCGCAGACCAAAGCTCGATCTCTGAGCCGGCGCTGCTTGCTGCGACTTAGAGCTCGCCGGCGTCGAGCGTCTGATTGACGAGCAGGTCGGCGTGCTCGTTCTGCTCACGGCGCACACAGCTGATCGACCAGCTATCAAACTCGCTGAGCGCGGCGATCGCTTCGGCGTAGAGCGGCTTCATGTCAACGTGCTTGACCTTGTACTTGCCGCTCAGCTGATAGGCGATCAGCTCTGAATCGTTAACAATCTCAACCTCACTGGCACCGAGCTCGGCGGCTAACGCGGCTCCGAGCAGGACAGCTCGGTATTCGGCGACGTTATTGGTCGCTACTCCGATCATCTCGCCACGCTCGCCGACAATCTCACCGTCGCTGTTGGAGGCGACCGCGCCGGCCGCGGCCGGGCCGGGATTGCCGCGCGAGCCACCGTCTACATGGACCGTCAGCTTCACTACGCCTCAACCGCCGTATGCAGCATTCCTCGAGAGTCTGCAACGGCGTTAGGCGTTCGCTCAATCTCGTCGAGCTGATCGAGCTCGGTCCCTTGATCGATCAAGCGGGCTCCCGCTCGCTCATCGGCAAGGTCAATTTCGTAGCCGTACCAGGAAAGCTCCCAGGCGATTACGACCGAGACGATGCTGCCCTCTTTAGCCGATGGTCGAACGCTCACGACCGGCGCGCCGAGAGTCCGCGCCAAGCTCGCCACTGTCCGTGGATGCTCGCCGACGTTGAAGACCTCGATCGCCCGCGCGCCCTTCATGTCGGCGTGAGTCGGCACAGCGCTCACAGCGCGTTCATTGACGGCTAGGTCGGCCTTCGGTGGTAAGTCATACTCCGAACGCGGGATCGCTTCGATCGGCTGCGTCGCCTGTTCAAGTAGCTCGTCGGCCGCCTCGCCGGAGTGCTCAACCAGCTCGACGGCCTCCGGTGGCACCAACAGTTCGCCTTGATCAGGTTCACTGCGGCGGCTACGGCGACTGCCACGCGAAAACGCGGCCGAGCGCCCGATCCAGCCGATTCGACCGCTCGCGGGCGCCGCGTCGCCGGACTCGCGAATCCAACCGAGCTGCGTTGCGCGCTGCGTGCAGAGCTCACAGACGACTTTCCGTTCGCCGCCGTGAAGAAACGCGCTGTGGTCCTCGCCGCGCAGCAGATTGCGCTCGCAGACGGAACAGAACAGAGGGTCGCGCGAGGTTGATATCTGACGAACAGCCACGGACGCTAACGGTAGCGGAGCGGCGCCAAGGCTCCGCAGAAGCGCGCTCAGCCGCCGCCGAAACCAATCAGGCGCGAGGGTGGCTGGAACTGTAGGCGCTGCGGAGGCGAGCCGATTCAACGCGCGTGTAGATCTGCGTGCTCGACAGGTTCTCGTGCCCGAGCAACTCCTGAATCGCGCGCAGATCTGCGCCTCCGTCGAGTAGGTGAGTAGCGAATGAGTGGCGTAGCGCGTGCGGGTGGACGCGCCCCGGCAACTCGGCCGCGCGTGCCCATAGCCGCAGACGTCGCCGCACGTCAGAGCTCTGGAGCCGGCGACCGGATTTTGAGAGGAAAAGAGCCTGCTCAGTTGTGTCGCTGAGTAGCGCGGGGCGCGCGCGCTCGAGATAGCCAACGATTGCGCTGCGCGCGTACTCACCGATCGGGACGAGCCGCGTCTTCGAACCCTTGCCCTCGACGCGGATCTGCTCAGAATCAAGGTCGATTGCTTCGACGTTGGCGCTGACCAGCTCCTCTGCGCGCAAGCCAGAACCATAGGCCAGCTCGATCAGCGCACGATCACGCGCTTCCAGTGCCGTCCCTGCGGGAATTCGGTCGATCAGCGCCGTTAATTCGGCCGGTCGCAACACTCGCGGCAGCGCCGACGGGCGCTTCGGAGCAGCGACCAGCTCGGCTGGGTTTTGATCAAGGATTCCGTGTTCGCGCAGCGTCCTGAAGCAGGCTCGCAAAGCCGCAAGCTTGCGCGCCACAGTCGACGGGGCCATCTCGCTTTCGCCGCAGAACGAGGCAAAGCGGCGAAGCTGACGGACGTCGACATCGGTCGGTTCGAGCTGCGCGAGGATCGCCCACTGCGCAAACTGAACAAGATCGCTCTGATAAGCGCGGCGCGTGCGCTCAGCGCTGCCACGGCGCGCGAGGTCGTCGGCAAGGAGTTCCAGCGCAGCCGTCCACCCCTCCGTCAGCTCGGGGTTCGTATCCTGCTCGGTTGTGGCGCTCTTTTTCATCAACACGGAAGACGGTCAGGTGGCTACTGCGGCGGGCCTAGAGGCTGACGGCGTCTGCTCACGAGAAGAGCAGCCACCGCGCCCATGGCACCGGATCCAAGGATCCAGCGACGCAACCACGATGTGGTATTCGGTGATGCGCCGGCCTGAACGGCGAGTTTTTCTTGGGTCATTGGTCTTTCGCCATAGTGACCATCATCGCCTGCTAACTGAGCAGGGCTGGGAAGAGATTCCCATCGACGAGATTCGCGGCGGCAGCGAATCACGCGGCGGGCCGCATCTCTAGGCAATAAAGACCGGCGTACCGACGCTGACGCGATCGAACAGTTCAATCACGTCAGGTATATCCATCCGCACACAGCCGTGCGAAGCAGCCGTGCCGAGCGAGCCCGGCTCGGCGGTTCCGTGAATGCCGGCTCCACCGGCGAGCCCCATCCAGCGAGCCTTGATTGGATTATCCGGGCCGGGGGGAATTGACTTGCCCGCAAGATCGCCAGCCCAGTCACTGTCGGGTACGTGCCAGGTTGGGTTGACCTGCTTGTCTTGGATTGAGTAGAGGCCGGCTGGAGTTTCGAGCCCGGCCTGCCCGACAGCGATGGTGTAGCTCTTTACCGGCCTCAGGTCCTTAAAGAGTGTGAGGCGGAAGTTGGAACGGTCGACCGTAATTAGGAGCGGGTACTTATCTGAGAGCTGGCTCGTCGTCACCTTCGGCTTGAGCACCCTCAAGGCAGCCGCGACCTCGTGGCTCGCCCCCGGCGTGGCCAGCGCATTTGTTACGTCGTTCTGCAGCCTCCCAACCTTCAGCGCACTGCCCCGCTTAGATGGGACAGGTTCAACCGATGAGACGGTAAAGGCCACTGATGCATCGCGCGCGGGGCGATCGACCGCCTTGGCGACCCTGTCAACAAAGCGGCGCACAGCCGGCTCCGAGTAGCTGATCGCCGGATTAACTGAAGCGTCGATCTCCGTGCCCGTGACCTTGCGGTAAGCGCGCAGAATGAAGTTGCCGTTGTTGCTCTTGGCCAGGGCGGCATTGACGCTTCCGTCAATGTCAACACCCACCTTCGACTGATCTGGTCCAAGCCGCCACGATTCCTTGCCGCTGGTCACTACGACGGGCGTCTCAATCGAGCCGAGCAAGTCCTGCTGGAGTTTGGAGCGCGCCTCGTCGGCGGTGAGGCCGCCGACGTCGACGTTTCCAACTGTCACGCCTTGAACGATCGTCTGCGAAGTCGCGCTGTCGTAGGCATATGCGCCGCCAACGAGCAACACAAGAAAGACGCCGGCTGCGATTAGTGGGATTAAGAACTTACGCGGCATCAGAGGAGTTCATTTAAAGATAGGTCGCGGCCCTGACTGACTGCGCCGGTTTCCGCATCAGCCTCTAATTCGCCGCCCAGCGGCCCGCCCCTGCTCTGCGCGCTAGTTGCCGCGGCCTGCAAGGAACGGTTCGAGTAGGCCGCCAAGTTCAGGCCAGTCCTCGGCGCTCGTGATCTCAGTCGACTTGCAGACTTCGGCGTTCCATGGATGGAGCAGCGTTGCCCCATGGATTCCTTCATCAAGCGCACTTTGCAAGTTGACTGGACTGTCGTCGACGAGCAGATCGATCTCAAGCTCGCGGCAGCGCGTGATCTTGTCGTAGGAGCAGTAGAGCTCGTCGTACTGGAGGCCAATCCCGTCGAGCCAACGCTCGGTTGGAACCGCAGCGGCAACGTCGCGATGGCTCGTGATGTGGATGAAGTGCCCGGCTTGCGACCAGCTGTTGACTACTTCGACGGCGCCGGGGTACGGCTCGGCGGCGCTGATCCATTCCTCGCTGTGGGTTTCCGCAATCGTCTCGGCGAGCTGCTCCTGCTCGAGTTCGCCGATCCCCCACGTTTTCTGCTGCTCGTACGGCAAGACGACGCCGTAGCGAAGACGGACGACCTCAGCTAGCTGCTCCCAGTAATGGTGCAGCGTCGAGTCGATGTCGATCGCGATCCGCATTCGCGATCCTCAGCGGGGCTCGTCAACTAGCGTGACGGCGCCCTCGGAGGCGCTCCCGACCTGGTCGGCGTATTTCGCCAGCACGCCGGTGCGGTCGGGGTTGGCTGGCGGGACGTACGCTGCAACGCGTTCGTCGATTTCGGAGACGGTCAGGTCGACGTCGAGCGTCCGTTTGTCTACGTCGATCGTGATCGTGTCCCCATCGCGGACGGCGGCAATCGGCCCGCCGCGGAAGGCTTCGGGCGCAACGTGCCCGGCCATGAAGCCGTAAGTAGCGCCTGAGAAGCGGCCGTCTGTCAGCAGAGCAACGTGCTCCCCTAGCCCAGCGCCATTGATCGCCGCGGTGACGGCCAGCATCTCGCGCATACCCGGGCCGCCCGCTGGGCCTTCGTTGCGGATGATCACGACATCGCCCTTCTCGATCTTGTCGCCTGTGACGGCTTCCATCGCAAGCTCTTCGCTTTCGAAAACCCGCGCTGGCCCTTCGTGGTGGCGACGTTCGTGGCCGACGAGCTTGACGACGCACCCTTCCGGGGCGATGTTGCCGCGCAAGATCGCGAGACCGCCGGTGGCCTTGACTGGGTTGTCGAGTGGACGAACTACCTGCTGGCCCTCGGTTTCGGTTGCTTTTGCTGCCTCTTCACCGATAGAGAGGCCGGTGACAGTAGGAGCGTCCTCGTGCAGCAGCCCTGCCTCTAGCAGTCGGTTTGCGACGAGCGGAACGCCACCGGCCGCGTATAGGTCGACGGCGACGTACTTCCCGCCCGGCTTGAGATCGCAGAGCAGCGGCGTCGCCTCGCTGATCCGGTCGAAGTCATCAATGTTGAGTTCAACCTTGGCCTCGCGGGCGAGAGCTAACAAGTGCAGCACGGCGTTGGTTGAACCGCCACTGGCCGCCACGCCAGCGATCGCGTTCTCAATCGACTTGCGTGTGATGATCTCGCTTGGCATTACGCCGCGGCGGAGCACATCCATCACCAACTCTCCGATTGAAAAGGCGACGTCAGCCTTAGTCGCATCTTGAGCCGGAACCATCGCCGACCCCATTGGTGAGATACCCATGATCTCGTAAGCCATCGCCATCGTGTTAGCCGTGAACTGACCGCCGCAGGCTCCGGCACCCGGGCTTGCGACGCCTTCGAGTTCGTGCAGATCCTCGTCGCTCATCTTGCCGGCCGAGTGCGCACCAACTGCTTCGAAGACATCCTGGATTGTCACGTCGCGCCCTTGAAAGCGGCCGGGCGGAATCGAGCCGCCGTAGAGCATCACCGAAGGCACGTTGAGCCGGGCGATCGCCATTACGGTTCCGGGAATCGTTTTGTCGCAGCCGGAGAGCGCGACAACGCCGTCGAAGAGGTGGCCGCGACCAACGAGCTCAATTGAATCGGCGATGATTTCGCGTGAGACGAGGGACGTCTTCATCCCTGGTGTGCCCATCGTGATTCCGTCAGAGATCGCGATCGTGTTCAGCTCCATCGGCGTGCCACCGGCGGCGCGAATTCCTTCCTTTACTTTCGCTGCCAGCGCGCGTAGATGGAAGTTGCAGGGCATCGTCTCGATCCAAGTTGAGGCGACGCCGATGATTGGCTTGGCGAGCGCATCATCGTCGTAACCGATCCCCTTTAGATAGGCGCGCGCGGCCGCCCGCTCCGGCCCTTCGGTCAAAGCTGCGCTGCGATGCTTCATGTTGAAGGTCACAGTGTCTGTCATTTCAGCTGGGCTCCGTTGGTTGGATCAAGAAAACGTGGACTGGGAGCGATTATGCCAGTCCGCTTGATCGCTGGGCAGAGCGCCATCTCACGCCAGCTCGGATTCAGCGCCGGCGGTAGCTCCCGTCATCGCGACGTTCGATCACGCCAAGCAGCTCTAGCTCAGTCAGCGGGCCAACTACCTCGGCTGCGCCGCCGCAGTATTCGGCGACGCTTGCCGCAGTCTCGAAACCGGCGTCGACAGCGGCGATCACTGCCGTTTGGTCGTCACTGAGGTTGGACGGAAGAGGCAGTGACTCGCGCGCCGCGGCGACGCCAGCTGTCGACTGGACTCCAAAGGCGTCGTCGAGAATGTCGCGCGCATCACGGATCAGATGGGCGCCGTCACGCAGCAACGCGTTGGCCCCGCCGCTGTGCCAGGAACCAGGGTGGCCGGGAACTGCGCCAACGGTGCGGCCGAGATCGGCTGCGATCTCAGCCGTGATCAGTGAGCCGGAGCGTTCCGCCGCTTCGACGACAACGACCATCTGCGCCAGCGCTGCGATGATCCGGTTACGAGCTGGAAAGGCCCAGCGAAAGGGAGCAATTCCCGGTGGCAGCTCGGAGATGACGACGCCCCGCTGCGCAAGCTCACGATGAAGTTGCTTGCGCCGCGCCGGGTAGGCGCGCTCCGGCCCGCAGGCCAGCACGGCAATTGTTCGCGCTCCGCCTGCTAACGCGCCCTCGTGCGCGGCGCTATCGATCCCCAGCGCCATGCCGCTTACAACCGT
>JBIHZY010000217.1:0-4749 GCA_044240185.1 Solirubrobacteraceae bacterium | reverse complement strand
GGCCGCGCCGGTGACGGTGCAGGTCTTGCCGCCAGGTGAGGCGGTGACTGTGTAGCTGGTTGGAGCGTCGCCGCTGCCAGCGCTGACGGTGATCGTTGCTGAGCCATCACCGGCAACCGCGGTCGGCGCTGGTGGTGTGCCTGGGGCAGTTGCCGCTGGGGTCGGGCTGACCGAGCCTGATGCCCCTGATCCGCTCGAGGTGCCGGCGGAGTTGGTTGCCGTGGCGGAGAATGTGTATGCGGTGCCGTTGGTGAGGCCGCTGACGGTGCATGAGGTCGCTGGGCTGGTGACGGTGCAGGTGAGGCCGCCCGGCGCCGAGGTGACCGTGTAGGAGGCGGGCGCTCCACCAGTTCCTGGAGCCACGGTCACTGTTGCGGAACCGTCTCCTGCGACCGCTGTCGGTGCTGGCGGCGTGCCTGGCGCTGTGATCGTTGGGCTGACTGGGCTGGAGGAGCCTGATCCGCTCGATGTACCACTCGCGTTGGTTGCCGTGGCGGAGAAGGTGTACGCGAGGCCGTTGGTGAGGCCGCTGACGGTGCACGAAGTTGCCGGGCTAGTCACAGTGCAAGTGAGACTGCCGGGGAACGCGGTGACTGTGTAAGACGCTGGCGCGCCACCGGTTCCGGCGCTGACAGTGACCGTTGCCGAACCGTCGCCGGCGACCGCCGTTGGCACGGGTGGCGTGCCGGGAGCTTCGATTGGGCTGACCGTGCCTGATGCCCCTGATCCGCTCGATGTGCCGGCGGCGTTCGTTGCTGTTGCGGAGAATGTGTACGGCGTTCCGTTTGTGAGCCCGGTGACGGTGCATGACGTTGCTGGGCTGGTCACCGTGCAGGTGCGGCCGTCCGGCGTTGAGGTGACCGTGTAGGAGGCAGGCGCGCCACCGGTTCCTGGGGCCACAGTGACTGTTGCGGAACCGTCGCCTGCGACCGCTGTCGGTGTTGGTGGCGTGCCGGGCGCTGCAATCGGGCTTACCGAGCCCGATGCCGATGATCCGCTCGATGTGCCGCCAGCATTGGCTGCTGTTGCCGAGAACGTGTACGGGGTTCCGGTCGTGAGGCCGGTGACGGTGCATGATGTTGCGGGGCTGGTGACGGTGCAGGTCTTGCTGCCCGGCGTCGAGGTGACCGTGTATGTGGCGGGCGCGCCACCGGTTCCTGAATCGGCCACAGTGACTGTTGCCGACGTGGCGCTGGCAATCACGGCTGTCGGCGTAAGTGGGGTGCCGGGCGCTGCGATTGGGCTTACCGAGCCTGATGCCGATGATCCGCTCGATGTGCCCGAGGCGTTTGTTGCCGTTGCGGAGAAGGTGTACGGGGTTCCGGTCGTGAGGCCGGTGACGGTGCATGAGGTCGCCGGGCTGGTGACAGTGCAGGTGCGCCCATCCGGCGTTGAGGTGACCGTGTAGGAGGTGGGAGCACCACCGGTTCCGGCGCTGACAGTGACTGTTGCCGACGTGGCGCCCGCAACAGCGGCTGTTGGCGTGGGTGGCGTGCCGGGCGCTGCGGTCGGACTCACGCTGTTCGATGCCGTTGAAGCGGTCGAAGTGCCGACGCTGTTTGTTGCGGTTGCCTTGAAGGTGTAGGGGGTGCCGTTGGTGAGGCCGGTGACGGTGCACGACGTTGCCGGGCTAGTGACGGTGCAGGTGCGGTTACCCGGCGTCGAGGTGACCGTGTACGAGGCGGGCGCGCCACCGGTTCCTGGGCTGACAGTGACGGTTGCCGTTGTGCTGCCGCCAACAGCAGTTGGCGCGGGCGGCGTGCCGGGCGCAACGAGTTCCACGATCGAATAGACGCGGTCGTCCTGAAAACCGGAGGCGACCATTAGGCTGCTACCCGGGACGTTCGCAATCGCCCGGCCCTTCGTGCCGGTTTTGCCAAGGGCAATCGAGACGTTAAACAGCCCTCCAGTCATATCGGCCTTGAAAACGGTGACCGCGGTGAGCGTTTCATTTGTGGCGTAGAGGGTGGTCTGGGCCGAATCGAGCGCAACGCCGGTGGGGCCGCCCATGGACCAGGAGCCGTAACTGGTCTGGTAATACGAGGCCCCCCCGCCCGCCGGCAAGAACCTTTGGAGCGTGCTGGAGGTTACGTTGGTTACGTAGACCTGTCCCGCGGCGTTGGTAGTGACCCCATCCGGCCCGCTACTCCCTGTGCCCCAGCTCGGAGTCACTGTTCCCGCGGAGTCCATTTTCCAGACCCCGCCACCGCCGAACTTGGCAACGAACACGTTGCCGCTCGGGTCAACCCCGACGCCGCGGGGTGCACTCCCAGCTGGCATGCTGACCGAAGTGACGGTTGGTGGCGTGGAAGCGATCGATGTGATCTTCGAGAGCGTGTTCGAACCATTGTTTGACACGTAGATGATGTCTGACGAGTCCGAGACCATGTCGATCGCGATGCCGTATGGGCCGGTGCCGACGGTTGCCCAGGAGACCGTCGAGGTTCCATCTGAGGCGATCTTTGAGACGGTGCCCGACCCGTAGTTGGCGGTGTAGAGGTTTCCGCTGGAGTCGATGGCGATGCCGCGAGGCTGGTCACCGGTCGCCGCCGTCCAGAGGATTGCCCCGGCTGGCGAGATCTTGGTTACGTTGTCTAGCAAGGAGTTGGCTACGTAAACGTTGCCGGAGCTGTCGGCTGCGATGCCCCAAGGGCCCGAACCGGCGGGGAGGTCGGCCAGAACGCTCGCCACCGTCACTGCGCTGGCTGGCGCAGCAAATGCGCCGGTAGCGAGCAAGGCTGCCGCGGCGATTGCGATCAATGAATTCTTCTTCGACATTCTCATGGGCATATCTCCGGTGGGGTCTCGTAACAAATACTTATTGATCTGGATTAAACCGCAGCATAGTCATGTTGACCTCGGGTAAGCGCCGGTAGGGATTCGAGCGCAATGTGGTCGTTAATGTTTATGGGTATCCTCAGCCCGATGGCCGTTGCAAAAGCCACTCGAGCAAGCCGTTCCGACCCTTCGGTTCGCCGCGACCAGATGATCGATGTGGCGCTAGGCGCCTTCGCAGATCGCGGCTACCCCGCCGTCGAGCTGAAGGAGATCGCAGCCGAAGTTGGCGTCACGCCAAACCTGATCCACCACTACTTCCCCGGCGGCAAGAGCGAACTGCACCTCGAGGCCGTGAAGCGCGCCTGCGCGCAGCTTGAAGAGATGTTTGAAGCGAGCCCCGACATTCCGGTCGCGAACAAGATGCCCGAGAACGTCGCGCGCTACGTCGACGAGGCGTTGGCGCCGACCGATCGTTGGAAGCTCTACGCCCGCTCGCTACGCAGCGCAAACGATGAGCTCCGCGCCTGCGCGGTTGCGACGAGGCTCGCCGTGATGCAAGGGGTCGCGGCCAACCACCTTGGAACCGCGGACCCTCCCCCTGAAGTACGCGCCGCGCTCTTCGGCGTCTACGGTTTTCTCGAAGACTCATCGAACGAATGGCGCATCGAAGCGATCAACGACCGCCCCAAGCTAGAGAAGATGATCATGGCGGTCCTGATCGCCGCGCTGACGACAGCGATCGCCGACTAGCGCGGTGTAAACAACTGCGGTCAGCGCGATTGCCAGCAAGCCGCTAGTCGATCGGGCCACCCTTATCCAGCGCCGCGAGGAATGCTGGCATCAAAGTTCGATTAAACGTCGCGGTCAGGTGGTCGTTCGCTCCGAATACGAGCGCGCCACCGATCACTGGGAAGCAGACTTTGCTGTTGCAGTATCTGTCGCTCAGGTCAACAACGCGCGCCTTGCGCCCGACCTCAGTGGAGGCTGCGCGGGCAGCGTAATCGGCAGTCAAGACCTCCCTGCGCGGCGAAGCGCAGGCAGGGCCGAGAGGAACGCGCCGGGCTTGAGCGCTTTCGATGCACCTGTAGTGCTCAACCCCGCCACGGGGATTATCGCGGATTACAACGATCTGTTTGACGGAAGCTGGCAGCAGCTTCCAGGCCTTGTGGTAGGCATCGATCTCGTGTGCTGGCGATTTGCCGAGGCCCTGGTAGGAAAACTGCGCGAAGATGACGGTGTGGATAGAGGGCCGCGCAGCTAGAAAGATGGGGATACGTAGCCGCCAACTACGGCACTCGGCCTCGTTTACGAACCCGCCTCGGTTCTGAGTTACAAGGTTGAAGTCACAAGCGCCCTGAACGAGCGAGGTAACGTTCCAGCGGCGAGAATTCGCTGCAGCGTCGATAGCCGGTCGCCAGTGAGCCGAGTGGCTGTCGCCGATCAGCGCGACTGTCTTAACAGCGCGTGACGGCTCAACGCCGAGCGAGCAAGCTAGGAGCTTATCCCGCAATCGCAGGCCACCGTCGCAAAGTTCGTCGTTTCGGTAGGGCCCATAGCGCCACTTGGTTTGGCGGGAAGCTTTGATCGACGGGAAGACCCGCAGCGCCAAGCTCGTTGCCGTCTTACTACCGGCGCACCGCTGCGCAAAGACTCCAGCACCAAAGCACGAGGAATTCCGCAGCGAGCTTGCGCTCGCAGATGCTGGCACCGCCAGCGCCAGCGCGACCGAAGCCAGCATCAACGATCGAGTGATTGACACCCCACGACTCTAGCCCCAGATGCCTCCAGCACTGCGGCCCACGCGCGCGTCCGCGTCAAGCGGTTCGCCGGCGCCGCGGCCGAGGGATTCCGTGAAAGCCAGCCCGGAGGGCGCTTTCACGCCTCGGCGCGGCGACCGGCGAACCGCTTGAGCCACAGGCCAGGGACGGGCGCTAGCCAAGCGAGCTGCCGTACTGGCGCTCGTAGTACTCG